>JAHDDJ010000001.1:0-75444 GCA_020629385.1 Erythrobacter sp. | reverse complement strand
TCGTAAGAGCTTGCAGAGGCACTGGCACTCCATTGATATACGGTGGGCTCGCCTTCGAGTAATTGCTCATTGCTTGCCGGAAGAATAGCGTCGGGTTTTGTCAAAAAATCCGGGTTTTCTATCACATCGAAAGAGGTGTATGAGAATTCTGTTCGCTGGGATGAATTTTGCGCAGCCACCCTCCACACATGGTTGTTGCCAACGGGAAGTAAAGTATCAGGCTGGTAGGTGCAGATGCCATTAGAGCAAACTGCTGAGGGAACCGATGTGTCTTGAAAGGCTATGCTGGCACTATTTCTGTCATACAGTAAAAAATCGTAAGAGCTTGCAGAGGCACTGGCACTCCATTGATATACGGTGGGCTCGCCTTGCAGTAGTGATGAACCGTTCTCAGGGCCAATAGCCTGTGGAGTTTCGAGTGCAGAAATGTTGTCTGCAGAAATTATCATTGCAAGTGCGGCTACAAATCTCATGAAGTCCTCTACTACAACTTGAATAGCGCTGATTTGTCAGAATGATCCCGCGTCAGGCCATTTTGGCAATAGTATACGACAGTAGGAGTTAAGCGGTTAGGTTGAACTATTACTTTTACCAGGTTCATATGTACTTTTACGGAAAGGGTACTGAGAAATGTGAACCAAAGCGGGGATGAGAATGATATTTATCATGATGACGGGCAAAGGCTACTTTCGTACATCCGCGGTGGGCTTAATCTTCGCCACTGCGTTTCGAATACCATTAATTTCGTCAGAGGCCCCAACCTATGCTACGGCGAAGTTGTTGCAGAACTTATTGCGGTGCTCTTCAAACGAGTGTGCGAGAATTCATTATCTATCAGCCATTAAGCCAAGAAAGGCTATGCAAAATTAAAAGAACGAAAATAACAATAGTAGACTCTGACCTGATTGTTTAGATTCTGAGTTATATGGTCGCTCGATGGAGGCCTAAGTAATTATTGGACAATGGCGTGATGAATACAACAAACTCAGGCTACACAGTTCTTAACGGTTAGTTAACACGAGAGCGTTGATAGAGTATCAAAACATGCAAAGCTCAAAAAATACAGTTTGGCTAGGCCAATAACTGGGGGAATCTCAGGGTCTATTTGTCATTGTTATGTCAATCGTTCCTACTGACTTATGAAAAAGAAGATACAAATACTATATTTGTTTTCAAACTCCGGGTTTCTAGGTGAAGATCTGGTCAGTGAGATGCGAGTTCATGCAGATGTTCGCTATATTGACTTCGCTAAAGTGGCGTCGGGTCGGATGTCCAAATTCAAGGTATATGTCAAATTTCTATACTTGTTAGTCGATTGTTTTTTTAAGAATAGATACATTCACGTGCATTACCCTTCAAATGGTCTGTACCGTTTGATACCTATTTTTAAAAAAATATCCAGAGGTGTATTTATAACCTACTGGGGTAGTGACTTGCATGTGGACCATAATCGTAATCTGGTAAACCGTTATTCGGATTTGTTGAGTGAGTATGTGGAGGCGATCACATTTCCCAACAAAGATATCATGCAAGAGTTTGGTCAGCTTTACGGAATGCATCAAAAACTTAGAGTCACTCGATTCGGGTTGTCACCACTAGGGTATATAGATAACTATAGCGCTGATAATGTTGAATCTTCGGATGTGCTGAGGGTGATCAATGCTCGTTCTAAAGGACTGAGTATTGTGGTTTGTGGAACGAATCTTTCTGTGAATCAGCAATATGAACGAGTTATACCATTGTTAAGTAAATTGACACCGGAAGCAAAGAGTCGGTGTTTCTTTGTATTTTGTTTCAACTATGGTGATATGAGTATATTAGAAGAAACGTGTAAATTAATTGATAAAAAATTAAATCATATAGTGATCAGAGATACTCTTTTCGGTGACGATATCGCAGGACTTCGAGTGTCAACTGACGTGCTGATACAACTCCAAAAGAATGATATGTTGTCGGGCGCAATGCAGGAGTCGTTGTATGCGGGCGCGGATGTAATAACGGGATCATGGCTGAAATATAGTGTGCTTTTGGAACACGGTGCGCGATACACAACTATCGACGACATTGATCGCGATTTGGTTGCCAGTCTCGAATCGATAGTCTCCGGTCCTAGGAAGAGCGCGTTTTTCAAGCAAAATAAGCTTGCTATAGGACAGATAAGCTCTTGGACTGGCTGCATCGTCGATTGGCTATGGTTATATGAAAAATAATTTCATATCGAGTTTGATAGCATCCGACAGTCATTATTTTATATTTGCGTCCCTATGCAACAAATTCTTATCATTAGTAATCGCGGTTATTTTAACCAGGCACTTCACTACCAGCGAGTATAGTCAGCTGGCAATTATCGTGGCATGGGTAGCTGTAATTGCGCCTGTTTTTTCACTTGGATCAAATCAGGCAATTCTTAGGTTGGGGACGCTTCAGCATCGGGCTTCAGATAGGGATGAGTACGTTTCAAGTAAGTTTTTTTTGATTATCGTAATTTACTGTCTGTTCTCAACGCTAGCAGTACTAGCATATATATTCAGTGGTGATGATATTGTTCGGCTGGATTTGAAGGATATATTTGCTTGGGTTTTTGCTTATTTGGTATTTCACTCATTGTCGAATTATCTGCTCTCGACTGTGAGAATTGTAAGAGGGAATAAGGCCTATTCAACCTTTACAACCCTAGTATCCTTCGCCTCCGTGTGTTCGACTTACTGGTTTATTCAGTTATGGGGGCTAAAAGGCTATTTTTGCGGGCTAACGTTTGTGCAGGTAATTCTGTTTATCTCGCTTTTACCATCAGTCAAGTTTGCGGGGAGCAAGCATGTAAGGCGAATGCGTGAATCACCATTAGAGTTGAAAGAGTTTTTTGGGTATGGGCTTTCCGTAGTAGCTGCAAATTTGATATCCCAGCTCTCCTTGAACGTTGATATCCTGATGCTTGGGCACTTGGGGCATTCAGACACAGTAGGCGTTTATCGAAATGCATCGGTACTTATCGTTAGTCTACTGTCTTTGAGCGCTGTAGTGGTCAGTAGCCAGTTTGTGCAAATTGTGAAATTAGGTTCTGAAAATACCTCCCAAGTAAACGATTTTTATAAACAGTATTTAGTATTCGCAGTTATCGCTGCTTTGATTATTATCGTAACGTTGTACTTTACCGCAGATTTTCTACTGGTTTTGTTGTTTGGAGAAAGTTATCGAGATTCTGCCAGTGTGTTAAGGATACTTTCCATCATTATATTCCCCGCATTCCTAGTAAGAATTCCCTTGGGAAATATTTTTTCTGCTTTAGGGTTCAGTACCCTCAACGTTATTTTGGCCGCCACCTCTGTTGGGCTTAATATTGGACTCAATTGGTATTTGATTCCTGCTTTTGGTAATGAAGGCGCTGCATTTGGAACTGTGGTTTCATTACTAATTTGTTCAATTCTCTATGTTTACGCTTGGAGAGGAAAATATCTTGACTAATGTATTACTTGATTTTGATAGCATCTCTGGTCACGGTCGAGTTATATCCGACGAAGTGCACACTCTGAGCATCTTTGGATATATAACAAACGAAAAATCACTATTGCAACGTAATCGAAAAGACAATTTGTTGCAAGTAGCAGTCGATTTAAGAGAAAAGAAAATACCTTTATTTACCGAGATGGATGGTGAGTACCTCGTTGTTCTCGAGAATAAGCTAACTGAAAACGTATATATTTCGCCCAATTATTATAGTAGCTACCCTGTTTATTATGGTAAAGGCGATGTAGGGTGGGTAGTCTCCAATTCCATTAAGAAAATATATACTCACCTGAAAAAAAAACCCGCAGTCGATATTTGTGGACTAAAAATGATCATGGGGTATGGCTTTTGCCTCGGTACCAAAACTATCTTAAGTGGTGTGAAGAAATTGTTACCCGGTTGTGATGTGAATTTTTCGTTTGATAACCTAACCATCACAAGGTCATCAAGTTTTTTAAGAGATGAGCAGATGCAGTCGAACTGCGAGATATTCGATAATCTTGATATGTTATTCAACAATGCTGTGAGCTCAATCTTCGAATACACGGAATCAAGTCATTTGAATTCAATTGTGACTCTTAGTGGAGGGCTAGATTCCAGATTGACATATTTGGAAAGTCGCTTATCGGGGCATGAGGTTGGGCAAGTTGTGTCTTTCGGTGAGGTTGGATCGTTAGACGTGAAAATTGCAGTTGATATTGCAAAGGACTTTGGAGACATAGTATTGATAAATGCGCTCGACGGTGGAAACTATCTAAAGTGCATAGCTCGAGCTGTAAGCTTTAACGACGGCATGGCCCTTTACAGCGGAGCAGCACATGTTTTAGACACCATGATCAGACTCTCGGTAGACGACAACTGTATCGTACATACTGGCCAGCTAGGAGATGCAGTATTGGGATCATTTGCCCCCCACAAAAAAGATAGCGGTCACATATCTGATGATTCACTATATTTAGGCGCTTACAATAGAGATTATGTAAAAAAGAATAGAGCTGAATTTTCTTCTGAACTGTCAGACTACCACACAGAGGAACAATTTTTATTCATTAACAGAGGCTTCAACGGGGCAAATAATGGATTGGTTTCTCTAGGAAGATTGTGTAAATTTTCATCCCCCTTTATGGATAGAAAATTTTTTGAATATTGCCTAACCATTCCAACAGATAAAATTGCCAAGCAAAAAATTTATATCGAATGGATAAACGACAGGAAACCCCATATGACAAAGTACGAATGGGAAAAGTGGAGGCTTCGCCCACTAAATTGCTATCACGGGGCCGCGAATTCCATGATTTTTAGGTACGCAAAATACCAAATATTCGAGGTTTTGCTGAAGCAGGGGATGAACCCGTTTGAAAAATGGAAGCGTGATAACTGTGAATTGGTCAAGATATTGGAGTTAAGACTTACCCAGTTTCATGACAAGGAACTATTGCAGGAAGTGATTGGAAGTGATTTAGCGACATTTCTGAAAGGAGCAACACTAATACGCTTAATCTTAGCAACTACGGTAGTTGCTGTATGTGAATATTATGCTTAGCTTAGCGGTGTTAACATCTACCTGTGTTCTGATTGTCGTTCAGCGGCTGGCTTTATTTGTTGACCGAAAATTCGCAATTGCAATAGTTGGTTTTTACGCTTTATTATTCGTTTTTTATGCTCTCGCGATAACAATTCAGGGAGCAGCCCCAATAGCACGGGGCGACTCTATGTTTTATCACCTAGGAGGGGTTTCGACCTATAACTCGGTGACCGCGGGGGTGCCAGTGGTTGATGCTCTGTTCGGCTACACTTGGTCTGAAAAGTATTGGGCGTATATCGTTGTTAACAGCTTTTCAGTGGCGATCTTTCCAGATTCGGTATTTCAGCAAGCGGTTTACGTTAAGGTTTTCAACTGTTGCATGTGGTTGTTAATAATTTTCCATGCAGCGAAGAATGGATTGTTAGACGCGGTTTCCTATTCGAAATATCGTTTTTTCGGATACAACCCTTACATAGTTAGCTTTCTACTGCTAGCATCAATTTTTCCAACATTTTTGATTTACCGTGACTCCCTTATAGCTGCGCTTCTATACTTCGTAATTTATTATGTGTATGTCAATAAAAGTGTAATTGTAATAATTCCTTTGGTGCTCTTGTACTTCACAAGAACAGAGTTATTGAGCGCGCTTCTGGCTGGAGTTGTCGTAAGTGCCATTTTGAGCGTTACAGTAAAGCGGAAATACGGATGGGCCTTATTTATCTGCCTCGTTGTTTCGGTATTTTTAGTAATGCTAATAGGGCACTATCGCTTCGAAATTTCGAGAATGATCAAGATTCCATTAGGGCTGGTAGGTACGTCACCATTCCAGCTGATAGCTCAGGCCGTTGACGGTAGCTCCTACTACGATGATAACGTGTTCACGAAACTGTCACACATAATGTTTGCAATGGCCTGGGTTTACTTTGTATATTTGTTTTTGAAGCCCATTTCAGATACGGCCAAAGTGAGTGGGGAACACCTAAACTTATACTATTTTTCTAGCTTTCTGGTTTTGTTCAATCTCGTGGCTTACACCCTTATAAATGATGGTTTCCAAGAAAGAGTAAGGGCTGGTTTGATACCTTGCATAATATTCATCAGTTTTGTATTTCGCCGAAGTAAATTTTCAAATGTTACCTTTGCGATAACATTCGCACTGCTGATTTTAGTCTCATTGAGAAACGTGCGATGGATCTTCTAACACCAATTCACGTGGTGGTTCCTCGAGCTATATCTGAAGCAATTTTGAAGTCTCAGATTGTGGAAAGATTTAGCGAATCAGATATCATTTGCACAACGAAAGACTTGGATGATATACCTGCGAAATCACGTGTATACGTTAGGTCTGTGTTTGACTTTTTGACTGTGTACTTGCATTCAAGGGTGCGATTTAAAAAGCTGCATATAATATTTGATTTCAGAGGGATAATTTCAGAGGAGAGCTTTCTAAGACACAGATCGCGAATTAGAAAGTACTTTCTTTTTTTCATGGAGCGTTGTTCGTGTAGAGCGGCAGACGAGGTTTGGACGGTGTCAAACGCACTAAGTAACTACATAAGTTGTACCCACGGTATTGACGTCACTCGCGTCGAACCCTGTAACTTAAACAGAATGTATGTTCATAGAAAAGTGTTAGTTAACAAAAAACTGACATTTATATATGCGGGCTCTTTAAGCGTATGGCAGGGTTTTGAGCGGGCGTGTGAGTTATATGGCAACTTGAATTATAAAGACCGAGAATTTGTGGTGCTAACGAAGGAGGTTGATAAGGCCTCTGAGATAGTGGAAAGGTATCGTTTGCCTAATACAAAAGTCATTACGTGCTCGAGGGATGAGGTTTTTAGTTATCTTGACCATGCGAATTATGGTTTTATTGTTAGGGATGATAATTTGGTAAATCGTACAGCTTCCCCTCTGAAGGTAGTTGAATACGCGGCGAGGGGGGTAATACCGATCATGTCGCCTTGGGTGGGAGATTATTCTTCCGAGCTCAGTGATGTTGCGTGTATCGTTAACCCAGGCCAAATAGAAATCAATGATTTAGATTTAAAACTTTCTCAGAACCGATTGGACCGCTTACACAGTTGGGTGCTAGGGTATGTGTGGTGAGCAGATCTCACGAGACAATATGGAGGCCTCTAGCTTTTTTGCGTCAGGGTGTTACGCCCAGTCTTTTAGGAAAAAATACCAATGGCGTGGTTCGTGGAGCGTTGGGATACTGGTAAATTTTCTTTCTTGGGTCTACGCGAAAAGACATAGCTTAATTCTGAAGACTGAAAACCAATGGTTAATCGCGAGTATCAAAGTCTTATTGAGTCTGGTAGCAAATGTCAATTTTTGCATCGTAAGCTATCGCTATTATGTAAACATGTTATGAAATCCCAGATCAAGCGGTGATTCCCGTTACTGTGTTTCAGTAGGTCAGGTGTAAATCTGAATGCAAAAATATCCTAGAGTGCTGTTACTCGGCGCATTGCCGCCTCCGATAGGAGGTATTTCTCTTCATGTCAAACGAATGATTTTCGATGATAGGAATGAAGAGGTAGTGGCCTTGCTCGATATTCGTCAGAGGAAAATTGTAACTAAAGGTGGTGAATATAGCAGTTTGTTTGAGGTGTTTCAGTTTTTAAGTAAATGTGAGATCGTTCACATACATATCTCCAGTGCATTAAAAGTGCTTGTGTGTTTAATTGCTAGGTTGTTAGGCAAAAAAGTTATATACACTCATCACAACGAGCAACAATTGGGATGGGTTAGAACCGGCTTAACAATCATTTTTTGCAGCACCACGATATTTGTTAACGAAAAGAGTTTGCGATTTTATTCAAACGGTAGACTATACAAGCGCAAGAAGATGGTTAGGATACCTGCATACATTGCTGGCTCTGGATATGAAGACATACCAGCCTCACTGAAGAGAGGTATTCATGGATACCGTCAGGTACTGGTTAGTAACTGTTATCGCAAGAATCTTTTGAATGGTGAAGAGGTTTATGGGTTTGACTTGATACTTGAGGCATACCAGTACTTGGCAAAGACGATGGACCATGAGTGCACTGCAGTGCTAGTCCTTTTGGATCCATCAAACGAGTATCGTAGTGACCTAATCGAATTTTTTGCAGGGCATCAGTCTGATAGTTGGAAAGTAATATATGTTGGCGGTAAAGATGTCAGTTATACAGCTCTATTAACTTACGCTACGGTTTCGATCCGTGCTACTAGGACAGATGGTGACTCACTTTCCGTAAGAGAATCCTTATCCAAAGGCGTGAGTTGTGTTGCCAGTGATGCAGTTAAACGTCCAAACGGAGTAATTCAGTTTGCAAGCGGAGACTATCGATCGCTTGCAGGTGCTTTAAAAGAAGCGATATTGAAGGGGCCCAGCATGTCTGAATCGCTTGGGGCTGATTATTTTGAAGATATCATGGGTATTTACAACTCTACGTAATCAGTAGATGTGTCTCCACTCAACATTGAGGTTTGCAGTAACAAAGCCCAGTTACTGTAAAATCATCAAGATGAAATAAGTATGCTTCGGTGAAGGCGAACACCCCTACTGTTCGAACGCGATAAAGCAATATTGCTTTTCTAAAGACGGGAATTTTTTGTGGTTTCTGACGTTCACATATTTACATAACGGCGACCGGTTTCCCAGCTTTCTGATACTTCTGTCAAAAAAAACTAACAGTTTGATTGGACCAGCAAACAGGGGCATCTCACATGGATGAGTATTGGAACTATGCTTTTTATAATCAAAAAAGCCCCGAAATTAGTCCCCGAAAAAAGTGTGAAAAAACTTAGAATTTATTCTTCTGTCAAACAAAAAACTAGGGTCTTTTCTATGTATTTCTTAACTTCAATAAGTTTGCCCTTAATTTAGGTCTGTATACGCAGAATTCGGAGACTATTTGGCATTACTAACAATTTTCAAGTTACTATTCGCGCCAGCGACCCTTTTATAGAGTTTGATTGTTAACATCTATGCGCACAGTTATACAAAGTTTGAGCAGCGGAAAAACATCCGTTATCGATTCACCGCTACCCGTTGTCTTAGATAAGGGAGTTCTCAGCCATGCCACTCGATCTTTGATCTCCATCGGAACCGAAAAGTCTCTAGTAAAATTTGGCCAAGGAAATCTAGCTCAGAAAGCACGACAACAACCAGATAAGGTCAAGGCAGTTGTTGATAAGGTCGCGACCGATGGGGCTATAGCAACTCTGGACTCTGTGCGAAGCAAGCTTAATCAGCCAATTCAAATGGGTTACTGCTCGGTAGGTAATGTGGTTGATTCAAACTGCGAGGAATTCTCGGTTGGTGACAGGATTGTATGTAATGGTCCTCACGCCGAAGTGGTTTCAGTTTCCCGTAACCTAGCCGCAAAAATCCCATCGAATGTTTCAGATGATGAGGCTACGTTTGTGCCTGTCGCTGCTATCGGACTGCAGGGTATTCGTCTGATAAATCCGTCGCTAGGGGAGACGGTCGTGGTCATGGGTTTAGGATTAATTGGCCTGCTCACTGTCCAGTTGCTCGTTGCCCAGGGTTGTAATGTTATCGGGACTGATTACGATGAGAGCAAGGTAAAGCTTGCGGAAGGCTATGGTGCTTCAGGCGTTGTGCTTACTAGCGACACCGATGTTGTTCAGGCAGTAAAATCACACACCTCACTGGATGGTGTAGACGCCGTAATCATAACCGCATCTACCAATAGTTCAGATCCAATTACCCATGCTGCACAGTGCTGCCGGAAACGTGGTCGTATCGTTTTGGTGGGCGTTACGGGGCTACAACTCAATCGTGCCGACTTTTACGAAAAAGAATTAACTTTTCAAGTGTCGTGCTCCTACGGTGCAGGGCGATATGATCCTTTTCACGAGGAAGAAGGAAACGATTACCCAATAGGCTACGTACGTTGGACAGAAAAGCGTAACTTTGAGGCGGTACTGCAGCTAATGCAACAGGGTCGCCTATCAGTGAAAGAATTAATTACTTCCCGCTACTCCGTAGAGGATGCTGGCGACGCTTACAGCGAAGTAACATCGAATAAAAACGCAATGGGAATTTTACTCGAGTATCCTGACAGGGGCGCTGAAACCGTATTGGCCAAAACGGTCAATCTAAATCAATCCCTCTCATCAACTGTAAAATCAACGATAGACAAGCTTGCTGTGTCATTCATCGGCTCTGGTAACTACGCATCCAGAATTTTGATGCCGGCCTTTCAAAGCACAGATGTGACCTTGGATACAGTAGTTAACCGGGGAGGCGTAGGCGGGTCCCACCATGGTGCAGAAAAAGGATTTAAGGCGGTTTCAACTGACGCTGACGCAGTCCTAAAAAGTGAAACTACTGACGTAATTGTCGTAGCCACGCGTCACGATACACACGCTAAATTCGTCTGCGACGCATTGCACCAAGGTAAGCACGTGTTCGTTGAAAAACCATTGGGGCTTACGCACGCTGAACTCGATGCTGTGCAAGCGGCTGTTATGAGCGACGCAGCGGCTGGCAAGTCTCTAATGATTGGTTTCAATCGGAGATTTGCACCCCTGGTAGAGAACATGAAGACATTATTAGATGCCAAGCCGCAGCCAAAATGTTTCAACTTTACGATGAACGCTGGAGCCATACCAGGTGATTCATGGGTCCAGTCCATAGAGCAGGGAGGTGGCCGTATTATCGGTGAAGCCTGTCACCTTATAGATTTAATGAGATTTCTGGCGGGTTCCCCTATAAAAAGTATTAGCGCTATGGCCATGGGAGAAAACACCTTTGATGAGGTAACGGAAGATAAAGCTGTCATTTCTTTGCAATTTGAAGATGGATCGATCGGTTCTATTCAATACTTTGCAAATGGTGGGAAGGTTTTTCCAAAGGAACGTCTTGAAGTGTTTGTTGGTGATGCGGTGTTACAGCTAGATAATTACCGGTCCCTGAGAGGGTTCGGGTGGCAAGGATTTAAATACAAGCGCTCTTTACGGCAGAATAAGGGGCAGACGATCTGTGTGCAGCGGTATGTTGATACTCTCAAAAGCGGAAAACAGGCTTTGATACCCTTATCTGAGATTTTAGAAGTTTCACGCGCGGCAGTTACTGCTGCTGAGCAAATTCGCTCCTCTTAATCTGGTGGTGTCTTGGAACAGTAAAGTCTTAACCTTTTGGCGCTTGGGTATCGTTAGTTTATGCAACGTCGCTTTGTATCGCGCCCAGGTAAAGCTGGGCTGGTTTCGCCGTCGATTGCCTGAGTCCAAATGGGCTGCGCCCAGTGGCAACTCCGCGTTTTCATACGAAAACGAAAGCAAATGGCCCTTCAAAAACGAGCAGGCTTTGCTTTTCGGCTGGTACCCACAACCGTTGTCAGAAGGTATTGACTGGCATGCCAATAATCTTGAGAAAAAAAAGGCATCTGGTTTAGATGGGCACTGGAGCATAACACCTGACTTTAATCAGGAAGTTGGTGATATCAAATGCGTTTGGGAATGGTCTCGCTTGCAAGCAGTACTTGACGCCTGCTGGAGAGGGGTAACTTCATGTGAAAAACCTGACGAGTTATCAGAACAGCAAGCCCTGGCATTACTCAATGATTGGTGCGTAAACAACCCACCAAATCACGGACCAAACTGGAAGTGTGCACAAGAGGCATCCATCCGTGTCATGCATGCACTATTTGCTAATCAGTTGTTTGGCAGTTGTAACGTTTCGCTAGCCACCAATGAATCATGGCGTGCCTTTCTAATTCCGCATCTTGAACGTATTCTGCCTACTACGCACTATGCGAAGGCTCAAGACAATAACCACGGTACGTCTGAAGCCGTCGCCCTTTACGTGGGTGGGCTATGGTTGGCGGGTTTAGGGGGCAACGGTACCCACAGTAAGTTAGCGAATCGATCAGCTAAGGTGGGTAGAAAGCTGCTGGAAAACCGGGTGGATAAGTTGATATCGCCCGACGGTACCTTTTCTCAATATTCGATCGTTTACCATCGTATGATGCTGGACACAGTAGTCTATGCAGAGCTGTGTCGACGTCGTTTTAATCATACTCTGTTCTCAGATCAATTCTATCGAAGTATGGTGGCGGCAACTGACTGGTTAAATCTGTTTGTCGACAAACGCAGTGGAGATGCACCAAACGTTGGCGCGAACGACGGTGCACATCTGTTTAATGCGGCTGGGCATCATTACCGCAATTTTCGTGTGAGTGCTGAGCTTGCCGAGACGGTGTTCTGTTCTCGTTCGGCAGGCTCAAATACGGAACGTCACGCATTGATGTACGCCTTTGAAGATGAAATTTCCACTGGAAGTTCGATAGGCGGCGAAGGTTCCCGGTGCGGTAGTAACTTCGTAAAAGAAGCAGAAGGATTTATACGCCTGGGCGATGATGATGATTGGGCATTATTCAGGTTACCCGGTTATCGTTTTCGACCGTCGCAGCCGGATGCACTGCATGTAGATATTTGGAGTAATGGAGTAAATATTTGCCCAGATGCAGGTACTTATGCTTATAACCTGGATAACGCTTCGTTAGATGAGTTTGCAGGAACATCAGCACACAATACGGTGTGCTTCGACAAACGCAATCAAATGCCTCGATTATCGCGTTTTCTTTTTGGTGCATGGCTCAAGCCGTCGGTGTTAGAGAAAGATGAAGAACAACGCCGTGTCACCTGTGGGTATGTTGGTAATAGTGGTGAACAGCATGTCCGTACCGTACAACGCACAAATGACGCTTGGGTTGTGACCGACGAGATAAGCGGGCATTTTTCAGAGGCCTCCTTGCGTTGGCGATTGGGTCTTTCAGAGTGGCACATTAACGGGTTTGAAGTTAATTCCCCACTTGCCAGCATTAACGTTGAAGTAGACGGTATTCCTATTACACCCACACTGGAAACCGTACGCGAGTCACGTTTTTATCGGCATGCGCGTGAAACCTGTTCCATCGTGGTTCCGGTATCTCAGCCTTGCGTTATTCAAACGCGTATCATTCCAGCATAACTACACCTTAAAGTTTCATTATGTTGCTCGATATCATTGCAGGCGCCCGTCCGAACTTTATGAAAATTGCGCCAATTCTGGCTCAGATACAATCCCGCCAGAGCAACGATTCAAGCTTGAACTTTCGACTAGTGCATACGGGTCAGCATTATGATGCGGCCATGTCTGGGAATTTTTTTGCAGATTTAGGAATACCGGAACCTGATATAAACCTTGGCGTTGGCTCTGGAACCCAAGCAGAGCAAACAGCGGCGATCATGGTTGGCTATGAAAAAGCTCTGACTGACGCGAAACCTGATCTTTGCCTTGTTGTGGGCGATGTGACCAGCACAATGGCCTGCGCAATAACGGCAAGGAAAGCGGCTGTTTCTGTGGCGCATGTTGAAGCTGGTATACGCTCTGGCGATTGGACCATGCCAGAAGAAATCAACCGAATTGTTACCGATTCAGTGAGCAATTGGTTTTACACAACCGGGGCAGTCGCTAATAACAACCTGGTAGCTGCTGGTGTAAGTAAATCTTCTATTAAGCTGGTTGGCAACACCATGATCGATACGCTACTCGCCAATCGTAAGCGCTTTCGTGAGCCGAAGTGCTGGGAACAAATAGGATTGGAGACAAGAGGGTATATCGTGCTCACTATGCATCGACCCGCTAACGTGGATGATGTGACGTTATTAGTGGAAAAACTCACTGCTATTGCGGCTGCTGCACAAGCGACGCCCATCGTGTTCGCCGTACACCCGCGTACCTCCGCTGTATTGTCCAAGAGTGGTCTGAGCGCACAAAATTTACATATGATCCCGCCTTTGGGTTATTTAGAGTTTAACCACTTGGTCAGCAATGCGCTGGGCGTCATTACAGACTCTGGAGGCATTACTGAGGAAACCACCGTACTGGGCATTCCGTGCATGACATTGCGTGACAGTACCGAGCGTCCCGAAACCGTCAGCGTAGGCACCAACGAACTTGTGGGCACCTCTATTGATGCCGTGAAACTCTGGACACCACGTATGGTGAGGGGAGAATGGAAAACCGGCGGTATTCCAGATCTGTGGGATGGTCGAGCGGCAGAACGCATCGTAGATCACATACAGGCGTTGTGATCATCTATGCACGTTTTGTATTTTCATCAACATTTCTCCACGCCCCAGGGTTCAACTGGTAGCCGGTCTTATGAGCAGGCGCGCGCACTGGTACAGCAAGGTCATACGGTTACGATGGTGTGTGGAAGTTTTCAAGTAGCGAACACCGGCCTAACAGGCCACTACCAAACGGGTAAAAGGACCGGTGTGGTCGATGGTATTCACGTTATCGAATTCGAAATACCCTACAAGAATTCTGATGGGTTGCTAAAGCGTAGTGGTTTGTTTTTGCAGTTTGCCGCACGCAGTGTAAAGCTGGCAATGACCGATAAGTACGATGTGCTATTCGCCACTTCAACGCCGCTAACGGCGGCCATACCCGGAATTTTTGCGTCTGTTTTTCGACGGAAACCCTTCGTATTTGAGGTTAGAGATCTTTGGCCGGAACTTCCCAGGGCCATGGGTGTGATCAAGAATCCGTTGATACTTGCCAGTTTGTCAGCGCTGGAATGGGCAGCCTATCGAAGTGCTTCACTCTGCATCGGCTTATCTCCCGGGATGGTTGACGGAATTCAACGCAGAGCAGCGGCGAACACACCGGTAAAAATGATCCCCAACGGGTGTGACACGGAACTATTCGCAGATGGGAATACGTCTTCAGGAACGAATATTCCCGGCGTGACCGATGACGATTTTGTAGCCATTTTTCCTGGTGCCCATGGGCCAGCCAATGGCCTGGATGCCGTTCTGGACACTGCGTTTGAATTAAAAAAACGCGGTAATTCAAGAATCAAATTTGTGTTTGTCGGTACAGGGCGGGACAAACCGGCACTTATGGCCCGAGCCAGAACACAAGAGCTCTCTCAGTGCTTGTTCATTGATCCGGTGGCCAAGCCTGTATTGGCCGGTTATTTAAAACGCGCCGACGTTGGGTTGATGGTGCTGGCCAATGTTCCCGCGTTTTATTTCGGCACATCACCCAACAAATTCTTCGATTTTTTGGCCAACGGTAAGCCGGTACTGAACAATTATCCCGGTTGGGTAGCAGGCATTATCGAAGCAGAAAATTTAGGACGAGTTGTAAAACCAGATGACCCTGAGTCTTTCGCGGATGCATTGATAGCCATGTCGAATAACCCGCAAGAACTTATCCAACAATCGATGAACGCTCATAGAGTGGCAAAAGAGCAATTCAACCGCCAAGACCTGGTAGCTCAATTCGTTGATGCGTTGGAGCAAGTTAACAGGGAGGCTGGAAGTGAGACCTGACTTACACGTGCTTGGTGCTGGTGGTCATGCAGCGGTCGTTTGCGATGCAGCGCACTTGATGGCTAAGTGGGACACAATAACCGTCTACGACGACGCCACTCCTGAACGGCTGCCATCGAATACCGTCTTTGGTGGGAATTTGGCTAATGCGGTAAATCAGTCAAACGGGTCACACCTTATAGTGGCAATAGGTTCCGCTGATGTGCGCCTGGCGTTAGGTAATCAGCTTGCCGAACGCGGTGCGCAGCTCGTCACAGTTGTACACCCCGCCGCCGTATTGGCAGGCGACGTTGCGTTGGGAGCGGGGTCGGTGGTTTGCGCCGGTGCAATCCTAAATGCCGGCAGTGTCACTGGGGAAGCGGTTATCATTAACACCGGCGCTATTGCCGATCACCATTGTCGTTTGGGGGCAGGTGTTCACCTTTGCCCCGGCGTTACCCTTGCGGGAAGGGTTAAAGTGGGGGAACGCTCATGGATCGGTGTGGGCGCTTGTGTTCGGGACGGTGTGGTAATCGGTACCAACACTGTGGTGGGCGCAGGCGCAGTGGTAGTCAGCGATTTACCGTCTAATAGTCTTGCTGTGGGGTGCCCTGCGAAGCCACAAACAAGAAACGGGAATACATAGTGCGCACCATTACTACGGGTGGCAGAATATGCTGAACACACCTTTTTCACCTTGGCCGAGTTTCTCCGACGAAGAAGCCAACGCGGTGCGCGACGTCTTACTGAGCAACCGCGTAAATCAATGGACAGGTGAGCATGTCCGAGCGTTCGAACGTGAATTTGCCAGTTACGCGGGAACGCAATACGCCGTAGCCGTTTCAAATGGGACGCTCGCGTTGGAGTTGTGTCTAAGAGCCATTGACCTAACGCAAGGCGATGAGGTGATCGTTACCCCGCGCACTTTCCTGGCCTCGGCGTCTTCTATTGCCATAGCCGGTGGATCCCCCGTGTTTGCAGATGTCGACCCGCACTCGCAAGCCATTACCGCTGAGACCATTGAGCCATTGATCACCGAGAAAACCCGGGCGATTATCGTGGTGCATTTGGGCGGATACCCAGCTGATCTGGACCCTATTATGGACCTGGCAGCAGAGAATAATTTAGTCGTCATTGAGGATTGTGCACAAGCACATGGGGCGCGGTATAAAAATCGTTCGGTTGGCAGCATCGGCCATTTGGGTGCCTGGTCATTTTGCCAAGATAAAATTATGACAACAGGTGGTGAGGGCGGCATGGTGACCACCAACTCCGCCGTGTACGAAGAAAAAATGTGGGCGTTCAAGGACCACGGTAAATCCCGTGTGGCTATGGCAAAACCAGCAGATAATCCTGGATTCAAATGGATTCACGATACTTTGGGCAGTAACTGGCGAATGCTGGAGATGCAAGCGGTGATCGGACGTATACAGTTAAAACAGATTGACACCTGGCAGCAACAACGGCAACAAAACGCTGAAAGAATTCACGATCATGTGAAGGCTTACGAGTGGCTTCGAGTTCCAGAATCCCCAGGCCCGGGTTCCAGGCAGGCCTACTACAAGTGCTACGTATTTGTGGAACCAGAAACGTTACCCGAAGGCTGGACGCGGGACCTTATCATCGAGCGTTTGCTGGCTCTCGGGGTGCCCGCCTACAGCGGCAGTTGTTCGGAAGTGTATCGTGAGAAAGCGTTTGAACCATTAGGGTGTGCACCTGCGCAGCCACTGTCCGTAGCACACGCATTAGGTAGTAGTAGCATTATGTTCCTTGTTCACCCCACGCTAACGGATTCAGAAATACAGCGTACCTGCGACGCCTTATCAAAAATTAACGATGAGATCAGTCGCCAATGATGAAGCGCATGTTTGATGTATTGGTATCAGCTTCGCTGCTGGTGTTACTGACACCTTTGCTAGTTATGTTGGCTTTAGCCGTTCGTATTTTACTGGGTGCCCCGATCTTGTTCCGGCAGCAGCGCCCTGGCTTGCATGGGCAGCCGTTCACACTGTTTAAGTTTCGAACGCTTCGCAACCCGAGCGTGCAAGAGATGCAAGAAGGCGTCGCCAGCGATGGCAAGAGGCTTACACCCTTCGGTGGGTTCCTGCGTAAATGTAGCTTGGATGAGCTACCCAGCCTGTATAACGTTCTGGTCGGACATATGAGCTTGGTCGGTCCAAGACCTTTGCTAATGAGTTACCTTCTACGTTATAACGCTGAGCAAGCACGCCGTCATGAGGTGCGTCCGGGTATCACTGGTTATGCTCAAGTTAACGGGCGTAATGCACTGTGCTGGGAACGTAAATTTGATCTTGATGTTTGGTACGTTAACAATCAAAGTTTTACACTGGACCTGAAAATCCTTGCGCTAACGCTAGTGAAAGTGTTTAAACGAGAGGGGATAACATCCAGTGGCGAAGCTACCAGTGCGGAATTTATGGGTTCCAAGAGTGGTGAGAGCAGCCCAATCAGTAAAGACGGTAAGCCGACAAACGCCCCGTGTAGCTAGCGTAAAAGAATAGATATTTTTAATTCGAATGGATGCAAAATCGTTATGGATAATGGAGAAAAAACATTCGCGCTAATTGGTGCCGCTGGATACATAGCACCCCGGCACATGGAATCGGTAGCGAATACCGGCAACCAGATTGTTGCAGCGTTAGACCCGAACGATTCTGTTGGAATCATTGATAGCTATTTTCCGTCCGCACGATTCTTTACAGAATTCGAACGCTTCGATCGCCACATCGATATGCTGCGTCGTAAGCAGGAGCCCATCGATTATCTAAGTGTGTGCTCACCCAATTACTTGCACGATTCGCATGCGCGGTTTGGTTTGAGGTCGGGGGCGGATGTCATTTGTGAGAAACCGATTGTATTGAACCCGTGGAATATCGATGGCTTACAAGAAATGGAACGGGAAACGGGTAAGCGCGTATTCACCATACTGCAGCTTCGCCACCACGAATCGGTGCTGGCGTTAAAAGAGAAGGTGCAAGCGAATGCATCAACGAAATACGACGTTGATTTAACCTATATCACTTCAAGAGGCCGTTGGTATCACACTTCATGGAAGGGTGATGAATCGAAAAGTGGCGGTATTGCCACCAATATCGGTGTGCATTTTTACGACATGCTGCACTTTGTGTTTGGTGATTTACAACACAGCGAGCTGCATTATCGTGACCATAAAACCAGTTGTGGGTATCTTGAGTATCAGCACGCGCGGGTACGCTGGTGTTTGTCTATCGACGCGCAAAACCTCCCCGATTCTGCGATACAGGCTGGCCAACGCACATTCCGCAACATCTCTATTGGGGAAAACGAATTTGAATTCTCCGGTGGATTTACAGATCTGCACACAAAGAGCTACGCGGCGATTTTAAATGGCGATGGCTACGGTTTGGAAGACAATCGCGTGGCGATAGAAACGGTTGCGAATTTGCGGAATCTTCCGATAACTACTAACTCAAGTTGTGCGCATCCGTTGCTGAGCAAGCTAACCGATGATTGATATAGGTTATACCGCACACGCCAGTGCGGTCATTGATGAAGGCGCGACGATCGGTGCGCAAACGCGTATTTGGCATTTTTCTCACGTTTGCTCTGGTGCTGTCATCGGTGAACGATGCTCCTTAGGGCAAAACGTTTATGTGGGTAATGAGGTCCAGATCGGTAACAACGTAAAAATTCAGAATAATGTATCGGTGTACGACCGTGTATCACTTGAAGATGATGTTTTCTGCGGGCCAAGCATGGTGTTCACAAATGTGTACAACCCGCGCTCGGCGGTGTCCAGAAAGTCTGAGTATCTACACACGCATGTGCAACGCGGCGCTTCCATCGGTGCGAATGCCACCATTGTTTGTGGTGTGACAATCGGCGCTTATGCGTTTATCGGCGCGGGAGCGGTTGTAACGGAAACCGTGCCTGATTTCGCTCTGATGGTGGGTGTGCCTGCTAAGCAGGTTGGGTGGATGAGCCGCTTCGGTGAGCAACTCCACTTTGTTGAATTCAACGGCCAAAACGTGGCCAAATGCCCTCACACAGGAGAGACATACCAATTGCTGCACGAAGCGGGCTCTGTAAAATGCCGACTGTATGAGTAAGCCAACCACTGAAATCGAACGGATACACGAAAGGTACGGCCGTCGAACATCAGTGCAAGCAAGTTGGTACCACCCGTTGCAGCCTTCCGTGTACATGGGGTTGCAGGAACGGCAGAGGGCGATCCTTTCACTGCTTAAGCGGGCAAATTGGCGCGACCTGTCGGAAATATCGATATTAGAAGTAGGCTGCGGCGCCGGCGCGAATTTGGCAGAGATGGTCCAGTTAGGGGCAAGGCCAGAGAATATAATGGGGGTTGAACTTCAGGACTCGCTCGTGGCGCAGGCCAGGTCAGTACTACCCGTCGCTACAACACTGATTGCCGGGGATGCTTGTGAAACCGAATACGGTGAAAACCAGTTCGACTTGATTATCCAGTCAACCGTCTTCTCGTCCATACTGGACGATGATTTTCAAGTGCGTTTAGCCAGTCGAATGTGGGATTTACTGGTTCCCGGCGGGGCTATTCTCTGGTATGACTTCACTGTCAATAATCCCAAAAATCCTGATGTTCGAGGTGTTCCACTGACAAGGGTAAAAACCCTTTTCCCAGAAGCAAATTTTCGCGTGCGTCGTGTTACGCTGGCGCCACCGATCAGTCGAAGAGTGTGCAGATACTCACCGTTTTGGTACACAGTTCTCACTGTGGTCCCGTGGCTAAAGACACACCAGGTTGTGTGGTTGGAGAAACCGACCGGCTAATCGTTTAAGGGAGCAAACATTGGCAATTCGCACATCAGATCAAAGGGCCGCTGATGCGGTCATCAGTCCGCTCGTCACCGGTGTTCAAGGGCTAATCCTGGCCATCGCGCTGTTGGTCATATTCACACCGTTTGAAAGTGAAGGCAGCTACATTTCTGTATTGCTTCCGCGCTTTGCAGCTATTGCAGCTGTCGTTCTCGTCGCCCCGCTGATCGTTGTAAAACCCATCCGGCAAATTCGCCCCGCATTCGTTTTGTTGCTGGCGGTGTTACTGCATTTAACGGTGGTTGTACCGGCACCGCCATTACAGTTGTTAGCCGAGTGGGTAGGGCTGATTGCGTGTGCGTTTTTAGCGCGAGTCGCAGTTTCAAAAACCGCAGCTTTTGTGTTGGGCCTGAGAATCGCTTTGGTAGTCAACATCGTTGCGCTTGTGAGTCAAACGGCGCTAACCACGTTGCAAGGCAGCGATATCGATATTCATCAAATGATCTTCCCGGTGTCAGAAGGTCGGTCCGGTATGGAAACCTTTGGTGGCTTTATCCGAAATTCAGGCTTCCACATCGAACCAGGCACTTACGCCACCTGGGTTGCCATGATGATCGTTGCGGTGCGGCTGTTGCTGGGCCGGTTTGGTGTGGTGGAATGGGCAGCCATTGCAAGCCTATTACCAACCTATTCCACAGCAGCCGTTATCTACTTTGGGGTATTTGCCGTTTGGATTGGTTTTGATGCCATAGGCGCAGGTCGAGCGCGTTCCTTTGCACTCGTTACTGTACTAGCCGCTGTAGGTGCTGTTGGATTTGGAGCGTTCGGCGTAGACGATTATCTTGAAGCGCGTTACGTCACTGAAACCAATGAAGAAGAGCAGGAGTGGCGCGGCATCGCATTAGCTGAATACAACCAGCTGCCAACAGTCACTAAGGTGCTTGGATTCGGGCATGCGAACGAGTTGTGTGACGATTGTCATTTTGATGACCTGGGCTTCGGTCCTAATCTTGTTTTTCGAGGTGGCATACTGGCTGTGTTCGGGCTGCTGGTGGTGTTGTGGGGAACGACGAAGCTACTGGGCATCAACAATGCCATACTGACGTTGGTAGTCATTGGTACGGCGAAAGCGGCTACCAATAGCCTGGGGCCCTGGCTGGTGTTACTGATTGCCTCTGAGGTAGGGCTGAAATCAATTCGCCAGAGCGGGCGCAGCAGGAGGCAGCGTAAGCGGCGTGCGTCGCGCTTGGCTGCAGAAGGCTTCTAATTCAATTTTCAAAACCATTTGCGCTAACTAAAGGCCACCCACTGTGTGCGGAATTGCAGGCATCGTTTCACCGCGGGTAACTGACCTGTCGCCGCTTAACCGCATGTGCTCTGCACAACGGCACCGTGGCCCGGATGGATATGGGTTCTTAGTCGGTGATCACTCCGCCTTTTTACAGACTACTGATCAGGAGCTACCCCAGCCGTCAATCGGTCGATACGGGCTAGGCCACGTTCGATTAGCCATCATCGATCCTGAAGCTCGCTCGCTTCAGCCCATGTGCGATGGCCAACAGCGCTATTGGCTTAGTTACAATGGCGAAGTCTACAACTACAAAGAGATCCGATCGGAACTGCAGAACAACGGTGTGCAGTTTCGAACCGACAGCGATTCAGAGGTTGTTATCGAAGCGTACGCCTTTTGGGGCGTAGAGTGTTTTAAACGCTTCAACGGCATGTGGGCATTGGCCATTGTAGATACGCAGGCGAACCAGTTGATATTGTCTCGAGATCGACTCGGTATCAAACCGTTACACTTCGCCAAGTATGAGGGAACTCTGCAGTTCTCCAGTGAAATTAAAGGACTCCTTTCGACCAGATCCGATTCGCCTAAATTATATCTTCCAGCGGTTCGAGACTTTCTGACCCGGTCGTTAACTAACCACAGTGATAAAACGTTTTTCGAAGGTGTTTATGTATTTAATCCCGGACACTATTCTGTTGTCGATATGGACGACCCTTCATCGATAAATCAAATTCCTTTTTGGTCGGTTGCTGAAGACGCAGAAGAAAACCAGGTTTCGTACTCAGAAGCCGTTGCTGAGACTCAACAGCTATTGACTGACGCCATCCGGTTGCAACTGCGCAGTGATGTGCCGGTAGGGGCGTGTTTATCAGGGGGAGTAGATTCGTCGGGTATCTGTGGTATCGCGGCTCAACACGCCGATCGTTCGATGAATACCTTCACCGCCTCGAATTCAGAAAGCCAACTAGATGAAACCCGTTGGGCTGAAATAGTGGCTGAGTATTGCGGCTTTGACTTCCACACCACCTTACCGAAGCGGCAAGATTTTGAGTCCAGCCTGGATGCGCTGATATGGCATCAAGAAGAACCGATTACCGGTACCAGCGTTTTCGCTCAATGGTGTGTGATGAAACTTGCACGCAAGCACGGGATTCCCGTGCTGTTGGACGGTCAGGGAGCTGATGAAATTTTTTGTGGGTACAAAAAGTACTTTCCCCTGCACCTTAGCTCTTTGATGAAACAGGGCGAGTACGCTCGATTTATACGAACTGCGGCACACTTTGCCGCTTACGGCGACCGAGGCTTTTTTAGATGGCACGAAGCCGCTAGGTATTTGCCCGCCTGGATGAGATCGGATACGAACATAATTCAAACTGCTTTACACGGAACTGCGCTGGAAAACGTACCAAATGATCAGTCTGTGCGTTTGTTGGGAGGTAACGTTCAAGCCATGCAGCGACTTGATTTGCTAACCACCTCCGTGCCCGCACTATTGCGTTTGGAGGACAGGAATTCGATGGCCTGGTCTATCGAGAGTCGTGTGCCATATCTCGATCATCGTGTCGTCGAGTGGGGGCTGGCCTTGCCCGCCTCTTACAAATTAAAGCGAGGCGTTACTAAATCTATTTTGAGAGACTCGCTAAAGGGATCCGTTCCAGAGCAAGTTCTTGCTCGACGGAATAAATTCAATTTTTTTGCCCCCTTACAACAGTGGATAAATGATGGGCTAAATACCCGGCTGCATCATGAAATGCAGACGAGCGAGCAGCTACGACAATTAGTCAATGTAGATGCCTTGCTCGAGTCATTGCAGCAACCCGAGCGCCAGATGTCCGCAAGCGCTCGAGATTTTTATTTTAGAGTTGCTATGCTCGCTGTTTGGCTGCGAGTTTATGAGGTTACTGTTTAGCTCACGACAGCAGTTGGGTACAGTGCCTCACAACCCGCCATGACGGTTTGAATAATTTTACGAACAGCCGGCTCATTGAGCGTGTGGTAAAGGGGTAGGGAGATTGACGAATTCCATAGCATGTCGCTGTTGGCAAATTCATCGTCAGTAACATTCAACAAACGGTTGTAGTAGCTCAAGCGATGTATAGGTTTGTAGTGCACTGAGGTGCCAATACCGGCCTTCGATAAAAAGTCGATCAATGCGTCTCTTTTATTAGCACAACCATCTTTTAATTTTATTGGGTACAAGTGCCAGGCGTGTTCGTCGGGTTGAACTCTGCAATCCAGTGCTTCAAGGTATTCATGATTTTTGAAGGCTACATCGTACTTCGCCGCTATTGTCTGTCGTTGGTTGCGCATGGTTTCTGCTCTTTCGAGCTGCGCGACACCAATGGCTGCGTTAATGTCCGCCATGTTGTACTTGTACCCCGGTGCAGTGACGTCGTATTCCCAGCCGCGGATGGTTCTGGTGTGAGTGAACCGTGTCCAAACATCTCTATCAATGCCGTGAAGGCGCATGAGGCGGGCGCGTTTTGCGATAGCATCTGAACGACACGTCAGCATCCCACCTTCCCCGGTGGTAATCGTTTTGTTGGCGTAAAAACTGAAGCAGGTGGCATCTGCCAGTGTGCCCACGTATTGGTCATTTTCTTTGGCCGGGAAAGCATGAGCGGCATCTTCGATAAGTTTGACACCAGCTTTGCGACACAACGCTACCGCGCCGTCTTCACCCAACATGGGCACGCACTGACCACCATAGTGAACGACGATCATGGCTTTCGCATCCGGGTGTTCGGCAAGTGCTTTCTTCATGATTGCACCACTGAGTGCTGAGGTATTCGGGTCAACGTCCATCAAAATAGGAACGGCTCGCTGGTAACAGATGACTTCGACCGTGGATGCGAAAGTCATCGCTGGTACCAGCACTTTGTCACCTTCGCGAACCCCCACCGCGTCCAGGGCTAGATGCAGAGCAGAAGTACAGGAATTTACCGCGAGCGCGTGCTTACAACCAATGTGGTTTGCGAACTCTTGCTCAAGTCGTTCGACCCATTTCCCCGTGGTTAGCCAACCGCTGCCCAAAACATCCTGAACGTAAACTAGCTCGTTGCCGGAGCAGTCCACTGATGCGAACGGGATTGCTTTCGAAGTTATGTCCATAAATCAATGCTTATGTGTTGTGCCAATGCGTCCAATTGCTTGGCCTAATTCAAGCTCTACTCTTTGCCGATTAGTTTTAACGTTCTTACAACGATTATCAGGTCGGTAGACAAGGACATCGTGTCTACATAACGACTTGCGATCTTGATTTTATCCGGCAATATCGTGTGTTGGTAGTATTGTCTAGCGTCATCCACGGACGCAAGAATTTGTTCTTCGTTTCGATACTTAATCGACGCTAAATCAGTTATGCCTGGTCGAACCTGCTCGACTTTTGACCAGTCTAGCTTTGATTTTTGCACCCAGTTCGGGGTTTCCGGTCGCGGGCCAACGAATGACATGTGCCCGCACAACACGTTTACTAATTGGGGTAGTTCATCCAGTTTTCGCCTTCTCATCCATGCTCCCAAGGGAGTCACGTCAGGGCGTTCGCTCGATAGAAAACCTTCGTCTGAACCAGTCCGGACTTGCATTGTACGAAATTTATACAAAGTGAATTCAGTGCCGTGTTTACCGACTCTTGTTTGTTTGAAGAGTACAGGCCTTCCTTGTGCGACCATAATCGTAAATGCCAGTGCGGCTAGCAGCGGCGACAGAATCACCAAAGCGAAGGCGGCGCCAATGATATCGAGTACCCGTTTGCCGTATCGTTTGTAATAACCAGCTTGTTTTCCCGCTGATAACTCGCCATCCGTGCTCAAGATAGATATTTCCGTTTACTCCGGTACTGTTTTCACAACGAATTTAATAGCTGGAGATCGAACTATCGCGCTACGTTGAGGATTTGGTTGCCGAGCCAATGCCAGCACAATGCGGTGAGTCCTGCTTCGGCTGTTGTCCAGCTTATAGCAATTACAACGCTAGGAGGAAGCGTTGTTACCCTTAAAAGCACTATGCTTAAAGCTAGGATGCAGATCAGCCGCGTAAAATACAGTCCGCTTAATAAGCGAGCGTTGTCCGTAGCAAATATCAATGGTGACAAAATCCGCGACACCACAACCAGCGGGGTGCCTGCGGCCAATACGCTCGCCGCTATTGAAGCACCAGAAAAAGCCTCACCGAAGACCCACGGCAGCGCGTTGTAGGTGCAAATGACCAGGACCAGGGTGAAGGGTAGTGAGACAATAAAAGCCAACGAGGCTAATGATTTTGCCTGCGCGACAGAATTGGTCTTTGTGCCTGAAGACCAGCGGCTGAATAGCATGGGGGCGATCATGGCGACCGGGCTGGCGATTATTTGAAAGACAGCGGCTGCTACGCTCCAAACGCCAATGTCTGCCAAAGATGCGCCGTGTACTTGGAGCAGCCAGATGGATAATAACGGTACCAGCGCCATGCTTACGTTTTGTAAAAACGCGTGAAAGCTGGCTGCCGTCAGCTGAGCGTGTGGTGATTCGCTTTGTATTAAGCGTTCTGTACTTGTTTTAAGAACCAGCAGACTCACAAAAATAAACGCGGCAGCAACCGAGTAGGAGATACTCATAAGCCCGATGATGGGGAGGTTCGTAATAAGAAGGCTCAGCACGCATACCAGTAGCAAAAGTGTCACGGGCTGAAACACCGTGGCCACTGAGTAAACGACACCATCGGCAATGCTAAGTAGCCCACCTCGCCAAATGGATGCCATTACGCCCACGCTGCTCGCCGTTATAAGTGCTGCAATAACCCAGTCACTCCCAACGGATGAAAACACCTGAGTCGTGTGCGCAGGCAACAGTAAGGCGGCGATGAACAGGATGCAAAATGTTATTACGCCAAAAAATGCACCTAGTTTAAGTACATCGGATATGACCAACGATGACTTGTTCAACGCGTAAGTCACACCTTGAGCCAAACCGAGTGCGCCGAATGCCACGCTGAAATCAACCCACGCTTTGGCTTGTGCATATTGCCCTTGAACTTCAGCTCCCCACACCTGGGTGATTACCAGTATGAGCACGAAATAGCTTAGCGGACCAAGTGACTGAATAAGCACCGCTTGCGATGCGTCTAGTAGGCTTAGAACGCGATTTTTTCGATACTCCATTAGCTGCTGTGAATATGTGAGCGAAGTGTCAATGTATTCAACTCACTATTATATCTTGTATTGACAACGGCTAATAACTCAGCGGCGGCTGTTTCGTAGTGAGCTGGCTGCGTTATGAGTTTTTCAATTCGTTCAGCAAGTGCATTGGCGTCTTTCTCCGGAGCCGTTAGCAAAAGATGTTCTGGTAGAAGTTCGTGAATCGAACCGGTTTGTGTCGCCACAACCGGCATACCTGCAGACATCATCTCCATCAGGCAAACCGGAACTCCCTCATGTTCGCCATGACGATCAGTTACGCTGCTAAGTACTCCAATATGAAAATGCCCACTGGCTAGTTGATCCATGACCACGGCGTGTTTCAGGTTTCCCTTAAAAGTCAGATTCCCGCTCAAATGAGCGTACCGTGTTTCTAAGCGCTGTTTGAGTGGGCCGTCTCCAACCAGTGTCAGGTGCACATCGATCTTTTTCGAAAGCAAAGTTTCAAAAGCGCAGAATAAGAATTCATGCCCTTTAACTTCAAGAAAAGAGGCAATGCAGATAAGTTGCCACGTAACCGGTTTTTTGGGAAACGTTCGTGCTGACGCACCGCCGGTTGTAACCCCCATGGGAATGCGAACAGCAGTGCGTTCCCTTGCGCCCAAAGAGATTGCCAGTTGTCGCTCTTTTTCGGAAATAAAACGCATGAACGATGCATGCTGGCTTTTTAGCGGAAGCAGATTATTTTCGGACACATCCCACCGATGCGCGGTGATGCTAAAACTTACGCCTGATATTTCAGCAATCTCAAATGCCAGTGAACCGGAAACACCAGCCCAGTGAGCATGAATGTGATCAATCGGTGTTTCTCGAATCAGTTGGGCGAAATAAGCAGCCTTGGGTAATACCAATAAATTTTTTAAACCTTTTTTAAAACCGCTGCCGAATAAACGAATTATAAGCTGGCTTATGAACTTCGGTCGAGCATATAAAAGCTTTGCAAATGCCTTTAAACAAGCTGGCTTGAATAGCGCCACGGCATGCAATGAAACGGTGTGGTGCATCTCATCTGGCAACGCCACAGGCGTCTGTATGAGACGTGTCGGCACTACGATCAGTTGATCCCCCGCTTTTGCCAGGGTGTTAATTTCTGGAATCAGAAAACTCTCTGATTGCGGCCATGGAAATGCTGCTGTTATATAGAGAATCCTTTTGGTGCTATCGCGTTCCTGCATATGACTATTTCGTTTGCATAACTTAAGAGGCAGTAATTCAATATCTCAACGCGATGATTAATTTTGGTATTGCCGCTGAGTGAATGCAGTAAAGTGTACGCGCAGAACAGGAAGACAACAGGATTTGTTTTGAGCGCTCAACCTTTGATTAGTGTTGTACTTGCAGTGCGTAATGAAATCGAGCACCTCGGCGCCGCGTTGGAAAGTCTCGCCGCTCAATCCTGTGATGGAATCGATATTGAGATCATCATTGTCGACGGCATGTCAACCGACGGTAGCCGATCAGTTGCGGAAGATTTCTGCGCACGACACGCGAATGCGCGAATGGTGGAAAACCCCATGCAAACTGCCCCCCACGCGTTCAATACCGGAATACAACAGGCGTCTGGAGAATACGTTGCCATACTCGGTTCACACGCCTGTTACGACACACGCTACCTGCAAACCTGCTTTGAGGTCCTTCTCGAAAAGAAGGCAGTCGGGTGCAGCGGACGTGTTCAAATAACTACAGCCAGTCAAAATTACGAATCAAGAGTGCTTGCGCTGTTAATGTCGTTGCCATTTACCTGTTCTTCACAATCTTTTCGGAATATAAAAGAGGGGTATGCCACGACCATTCCGTATGGAGTATTCAAAAAACAAGCCTTGATAGATGTAGGCTTATACAACACAGCTCTGACTCGGAACCAGGACAATGATATGAACCGCCGACTGATTGAAGCGGGCCATAAACTGTTCATAACTTGGAAGGCTGAAGCGGTTTATGCACCGAAACTGACCGTTAAAGATTCGATGTTTTACGCGTTCAGAAACGGGCACTGGAACGTTTTTACGTTAGGTCACAACAGACGCGCTTTGCGATGGTACCACTGGGTACCGTTGTTTTTTGTTATGGCACTGCTGAGTTTGCTGCTGGGCTCAGTGATTTGTTTTTTAGCGGGGATGCATGCCTTAGCATCAGGTTTTTTTACAGCTTTGCTGATCTTGTTACTGGTTCATCAAGCTTGCGGATTAATGTCATACACACATTATCGACTGAAGTCTTCACGCGGGGAGCAAGCTGTTCGGCTTGCTTACCTGTTCTTACCACCGCTGACACTGGCGTTTCATGCCAGCTACGGCCTGGGCAGTTTATATGGATTACTTACCGGTCGTTGGAGAGCGGGATCTACCGCAGCTCGGCCATCGCGTTGAAGCGTTTGTAAAAGTCGTACCTAGCCGACCTTCGCGAGTGCGCTACAGCGTGGCTCGAATAAATACCCCAACCGACTGTCGTTCATAGTCCTCGACAAAGTTACTGTTCGGGTCGTCTATGCAGTTGTCTGCACCTCGTGTTTCAATCGCAGCCTGTGCACCGGCACTTATCCAGCGACGGAATGCGTAACTGAGTTCTAGAGAAGGGGTTGTTGTCTGCATCGACACGTTAGGGCAGCTAGCGTCAATGTACTCAGCTTCAATTCCAACCTTACTGGAGATACGTGACGTCCATTGCCGTGACCATGATGCGCCCAGGGTGGTTTCAACCGGGCTGGTGGATAAATCGCTAACCACCCCTTGAGCGTTGTCTACTTCTCGTCTGACCGCTAACTTGATATTGGAGATATCGCTGATCAAATAATCTAGCGCGCCTGTGATGGTCAAATCTGTAGAAGGGTCGCGATTAATTGATGGGTAAGAGGCTTGGGTTGCCCCAAGACGAATGGCGCCTCGCAATTTTCCTGTGGCTGAAAATTGTAATCCGGTGTAAACGCCGACTTCATCGCGGTCTCTCGCATCTGAGCTGAAATCAATTTGCGCTGCTCTGATACCGACTAATAAGCGAGTGTCGGCAGATGCTCGGTAACTAAATTCGCCAGCTCCCTCAATCAGGTTGTAATCGTAACCAGTGGTGAAGGTTGGAAGATTTGAGTAATTTCGTGACTGGACCTTAAACGTACCCCTAACGTTGCCTTTGGCATTCGCTGCACCAAAGGTGTGACCTAGTTCTAAATTTGCTTGTGAGAACTCGGCGACCTCGTCAACGGAATTGCTGTTTGCCAGTAAGCCAACTCCTACATCGATATGGTCCCTGATGAATTGCAAGGAGAAGTCAGACCGGTTGCGACTCGTGAACTCAGCGGCAGCTGAAAATTCAACGGCGTGATCGGTGTAGTCTGCCGCGGACTCGGCGGTAGTTGTGTAGTCCCCAGCGTAACTGGCGTTCAGGGTTAGCAGCCGGCGATCTGCCGTCCAGTCGAGTCGAGGCTGAACAGACACCACGCTGCCCTCGATGGGATCCTCCTCGGTTCTGAGTAAGTTGTCGCTGCTGAGGTAAGTCAACTGCAAGCTAGGGACGAGTTCCGTCTCACCCAGGGAGACGGCGGCCCCCTGCGCGAAGCCATGAGTGGGTAGCGTCAAAAAGATGCCAAACAGAGCGGCGCCAGTCGATGGTTTGTGGGGTAGCATTTCGATTGGTTAAAGTCCTTGCGGGCGGCCAGTATAGCGAAGCCGCGCAGGTTTTCAGCAGTGAAACCGATGGCTTGTAAAATTACGTTAGCGCGCAGAAAGAATGGCTCTTCTTCCGGCCGGTGGCAAAATCTTTTGTGTACCATTACCGTTTCTCGATATTCGCGACCGTCTTGATGTGATTTTTGCGATTCAGACACCCCGCTGAGTCAATAAAATTCTATAGGCTGGCCGTTGTGAATTTAAGGGCTGATTTTCTATGAAGTTCTCCTGCATCTTTCGGTTGCTTGCTTTGGGGCCGCTCTTCGGTACCCTACTAGGTTGCGCTAGTACATTCGGAGAGGCCGATAGCCTTCCTTCTGAGCCTGTCGCGACCGTTCCCTCAGCACCAGTCGACAGCAACGCGGACGTGCCGGAGCTGGTGCCAGTGTCAACTGGCCAATATCGTCTCGGAGAGGGCGACCAAATCGCCATCCAGGTGTTTGACGAGCCTGACCTTACAATGGATGCTCGGGTTAGCGCCAGTGGGTCGATAAACTATTCCTATCTGGGTGATGTGCAGGTGTCAGGCAAAACCAGTGTAGAACTGGAACAACACATCACTGAGCTACTGCGTAACGGCTACTTAGTGAACCCGGCTGTGAATGTCACAATAAAAGAATATCGGCCATTTTACATTGGCGGCGAGGTTCGATCCCCCGGTAGCTATCCCTATCAACCAGGCCTGACGCTAAATCGCGCCATTGCACTTGCGGGCGGTCTGACTGACAGAGCCTCATCGCGTCGCATTTTCGTGGTCAAGCCGACGGGCGAAGAATTTCGCGCGGCACTCTCCCAACCGATCGCTCCTGGCGATACTATTTCAATCAAGGAAGGATTCTTCTAATGGCGGCTTCGATCGAAAGAAATGACGAACGAATGGCGGACGATTTTGCCCAGGAAAGACAAGGGTCAGGTTCATTTTCGGATCAGCTTGATTTGCAGCACTATCTGAGGATATTGCGCAAACACAAATTCCCCATTACGTTATTTACGGCCGCTGTGACAGCGCTGGCTGCGTACTACGCGTATACAGCGACACCAATATACAGCTCAACCTCCACGTTGCTTATCGAAACTCAAAGCACCAACGTACCGACTATCGAGGAGTTGGTGACGGGTGATACTGAAAGTTACGATTACTACCAAACTCAGTACGAGATCCTCCGCTCTAGAGCGTTGGCTACCCGTGTTGTGAACCAAATGGGTCTATGGAACCACCCGGAGCTCTCCCCGCGAGCACGCGAAGACCAGGCTCGCCAGGCGGCAGCAGAACGCGAGGTGCTTGGTGGTGACTCAACTGCACCAGAGCAAGAGTCCGCTTCGGTACTTGAGCGAATTCAGGGCATATTCAGCGGTGCTGGCGACCCGGAGCCTTTCGAGTCGAAAACTGTTGTGGAAACCGGCTCCGCGGTATTCACCCCCTCAACTCAGATTGTGAATGCGACTGACGAACTTACTCCAGATCAGCAAAGTGTGGTCAACGGGTTCATGGGTCGGCTATCAATAGCACCTTTACGCAAGACCAAGTTGGTAAATATCTCCTTTTTATCTGAAGATCCGGACTTTGCCGCTCTCGTGGCCAACACGGTGGGGCAGCAGTATATTGAAAGCTATTTGGACGCAAAACTGGAGCGAACGAGCTCCGCGGCCACGTTTTTAAATCAACGTCTGAGAGAGCTTAAGGCCACACTAGACGACTCGAAATCTCGATTGATCGCTTTCAAGGAAGTGAACGGATTAGTAGATGTCGATGGCAGCGTCGGGCGTTTGAACGAACAACAACTTCTTCTGGCGACAGCTGAGCTGGCCAGCGCCCGAAGTGAGCTTGCGCAACAACAAAACGTGTTCAACGAAGTTCAAGCATTACGTGGGCGAACAGACCTTCTCGAATCAATACCTGCAATTCAAGCCGACCCATTGGTTCAGCGAACCAAGATCGATCAAGGGGTTGCACAACGTGAGTTGGATGAGCTGCTAAACCGATACGGTGAGCGTCATCCGCGAGTCGTTGACGCAAAATCGCAACTTGCTACTTTGAACCTCACACTGGAAGGCCACGTCAATCGGGTAGTGGGTTCGATAGCAAACGATTACCAGTTAGCCCGGCAACAAGTAGCTTCGATTCAAGCAAAGCTGAACTCAGGTAAGCAGGAAATTCAGGCAATCGGCTCTAAAAAGTTTGAGCTGGATGAGCTGCAGGGTGAGGTGGACACGAATCAAGATATTTACGACGCGTTCTACAACCAAATTACACAGGCGAAGTCAGCGGATGGCCTTGAGTCTGCCAATGCGCGCATTTCTGATTATGCGGTTGCCTCTGCTGCACCTGTGAAGCCGCAAAAGCAATTGATCATTGCGTTGGCAGCGCTAGCTTCGTTGGTACTGGCGATGTTGATGGCTTTTCTTTACGAACAAATGGACGACACAATCAAAAGCACCAGCGATGTTGAAGACAAGTTGGGGTTACGGCTGTTGGGCATACTGCCGCTTATCAAAAGCGGGGTTGTTAACCGGAATGAAGGGAATCCGGTGAATCCAGCGCTGTTAGTTGGCGAAATGGGGGGCTTAAAAGGTGCAAAGAAGGAGTCTATACACAAGTTCTTCGAAGCCGTGGATACTGCCCGTACAGCTATATGTTTGAGTGATGGCGATGAAGATCGAAAAATCATTATGGTTACTTCTTCTAAGCCGGGTGAAGGTAAATCCACCACATCCCTCAACCTGGCTTATTCGTTGTCAAAAATCGAGAAAGTCTTGTTGATCGACTGCGATTTAAGAAAGCCAACGGTAGTTAAATCCGTTATTTCTGACAAGAATGAACGCGCGCGGCAGCCTGGACTCAGCGAGTTAATTACCGGCTCTGCGAGTGCGAACGAATGCATCATACGAGGTGCTTTTGACCACCACCTGGACATACTGCCAGCAGGCCAACTTCCAGAGCGTCCGTTGGAACTTATCAGTAGCGGAAGATTCCGTAGCATTCTGGCAAGTCTGTCCAAGCACTACGACAGGATCGTTCTGGATTGCGCGCCCATCCAAGCCGTGTCTGACGCGATGGTTTTAAGCAAGGTAGCCGACAGCGTTGTCTATTGTGTTGAATCGCAGGAAACGTCCATCGATATCGTAAAACGCGGAATAGATCGACTCAGGCAAGTCGATGCGAACATCGCTGGGATCTTGGTCACGCAGGTAGATGTAGAAAAAATGGTTTCGTACGGCGGTGACTATTATTATCAAGGCCATTACGATTACTACGGCTACTCTGAAAAGCAAGCTGGCGGGTCTAAGGGTGATCAGGGCCGAGGTAAGTTAAAACTGAGCCAGGCGAAATTACGGGAGATCCAGAACGATGATTCTGAAATAGATCTCGGGTTGGGGGCCAGCCATCTGCGCGCTTCCACGGATGAATTGACCGACGAGCATGAGTTTGATCGAACAACGCAGATGAATGGCTTGAATGGTCATGGGCGGATTGGTAGCAAAACTGCGTTGCATGAAGCGCGCAAATCCAAAACTAGAAAACAACTTAATGATGATTTAGATTTTCTGTAGCTATTGGTTTAAGCATCGAGCCAGCAAGGATGCTGCTCGATCTTTGCGTCTTAATCGCGCGCTGAGGTTTCCAGAAGGAAATACGAAGATGGATTTCAACATCTAAAGTAGTCGCAGCCGATGTGTATCTGCTCCAACCAACTTAACGGCTAGCTGCATTCTCGCATTTCAGACTTGTAGGCGATTAGGCAGCAGTATGGCTCGCGAGGTCGACTAATTCCACTAATGTGGAGACCGCCTCAAAGCACGCAATGACTGCACGAACCCTTTTCTTGGCGAAGGATTTTCGATTGGACTGGGGTCAATCATACGAACGAGCGCAAGGAACAGGGTAAGGAAAACGCGCCACTTATTAGTCAACCACAAGTATCGGTTTTATTTCATCCGATACAGTTGAACACGGTTACCGTGGATGGCTGCGTTGAAAGTATTCCGTTCGCCGTTGCTGCGGCTTGAGTCTCAATTACGAAGCTATCTAATCAGTTACAATTTCGGTGCTATGTCGGAAAGGGGCGTTGCCCCTACCTGATGCGTCAGCCCAGGACGAAAACCAATCCCATGAACCTAACAACATTAACTCAGAACAAACTTCTGATGTATTTAGGCATTGGAGGAACGGCATCCGCCATTGATGTTGGCCTGTTTCTTTTGTTTTATGAGCTCTTTGACTTCTCGGCCATCAGTAGTCACACCGTATCAATTGGGACGTCTGCATTATTCAGTTTCTCAATGAATGCGGTATTTAATTTTAAGAAAACAGATAAGTTGCTATTTAGAGCTCTTTCCTTCGCCATCGTTGTGTTTTTAGGTTATCTACTAGGCGCGTTTGTTATTTACATAACTGAACAGTACACGCCGTTCGGCGCGAGCGTGGGGAAGCTAGCATCTCTACCGCTTGTTTTCATCTTTCAGTACTTTTTAAATTCACGGGTATCTTTTTCATAATGGACACGCAACCAAAGCCTCTAAAGGGCAAACGCATTGCTGTGGTTGGTGGAGGTTTCACAGGCCTAACGGCTGCTTGGAAAATTCAACAACATGGCGGTGAGGCAGTTGTATTTGAAGCGAATTCGGTTATCGGCGGATTAGCCAGTGGCTGTACTTTACTAGATGTTCCCGTAGAAAAGGCCTACCATTTTTTGTACAAAACTGACGCTCATATGTTGGGTGTATTGAAAGAGTTGGGATTAGATGAAAAGTTAGAATTTCATAAGTCTTCCGTAGCTACATACTATGACGGACGGCTATACCCCATGGAAAGCCCGCTTGATTTGATTAAGTTCACTCCGTTGACTTTTCTAAATCGCATTAGGGCTGGGCTTGCGGTTTTGTATCTGCAAAACGTCCGAAATTGGGAGAAATTAACCAAAATTTCTGCGCTTGACTGGCTCACAAGGTACTCGGGCAAGCAAGTTACTGATGTTATCTGGGCTCCCTTGTTACGAGGAAAGTTTGATCGTTATTACGACAAAGTCACTATGTGTTGGCTCTGGGGGCGAATCAAGCAACGCGTCGAAAGTAGAGATAAGAAGCTTGGAGGTGAAGCATTGGGTTACATTGAAGGTGGTTTTGTAACACTGGTGGATAAGCTCGAGGCTGAAATTAAAGGCTCCGGTGGCACCATACTTACGGATTCGCCTATCAGCGGTATTCAAAGTGAAAAGAACGCGGACGGCGAACTAAAACACATGGTCTCTACAGGAAACGCCACTGAGGAGTTTGATTCGGTTTTGCTTACTGTGCCATGCAGCGTAGCTCACCGGTTACTGCGTGAACAACATGAGCAAAAAAGCCCTGAGTATTTCGAAAAGCTTAAATCTATTGATTACCTTGATGCAGCAGTTTTATTGTTCGCAACTGATAAACCCATCTCGCCTTACTACTGGCACAACATTAACACCCCGAATTCCCCGTTCGTCGTATTCCTCAGCCTCACTAGCCTGATAGGCACACAGCAATTTAATGGAAAGCATGTCTACTACATCGGGGACTACATTCCGAGAGAGCACGAATACATGAGCCAAGATCCCGATGCTCTCAAATCTCATTGGTTCGACGCGCTTGGAAAAATGTTTCCCGAGTTTGATGAGAAATCAGTTTTGGAGCATCAGGTATTTCGGTTTAGAGACGCACAGCACATCGTTGATGTGGGGTTTGAGAATAAGATCGTAGATTATCGGACACCAGCGGAAGGTGTTTATTTGTGCAACTTTTCTCAAATCTTCCCGATGGACCGTGGTACCAATTACGCCGTTAGGGACGGCATAGCAATGGCTGAAATGATTGCAAAGGATATAGGTGAATAAGGTGAGTTCCTGTGAGCTCAGTGTTGTCATACCGACTTATAACGAAGCAGAAAATATTCAAATTCTTCTTGGTAGGCTCTCGGAAGTACTTAGGGATATTGACTATGAAGTTATCGTAGTCGACGATGACAGCCCAGATTTAACATGGCAACTAGTGGAACTTGCTCAACAAACCAACAGCAGGTTTCGAATTATTAGGAGGATAGGTAGCAAAGGATTGTCTTCTGCTGTGATAACCGGTCTGGTAGCGGCTAACGGTCGGTGTATGGCGGTGATGGATTCCGATTTGCAACACGATGAAAAGATCCTTCCCGACCTGCTTGAACAAGTACAGCGCGGATCCGATATCTGTGTAGGCAGTAGAGAAGCCCCTGGGGGGAGTTATGGGAACTGGTCTGCTACGAGAAAATTGGTTAGCTTTACCGCCAAAGGGCTAGCACAGCAGTTGATTGGAACTTCAGTATCAGATCCTATGAGTGGCTTTTTTGCTATATCCAGGAACTACTTCGATTCAACCATAGACCGAGTTAATCCCACAGGATTTAAAATCCTGCTCGAGTTTGTTGCACGTGGAAAAACACCGAATACTACAGAAGTAGGTTATACGTTTCGAACTAGATTGCACGGCGAAACTAAGCTGAACGCCACAGTTATTGTAGAGTATCTTTTAGCCTTAATAGATTTGCGGTTTGGCTGGCTGATACCCAATCAATTCGTAAAATTTGGGATTGTCGGGCTCACCGGTTCGATGGTCAACTTTATGGGATTCGCGTTAATACTTGGATTAGGAGCATCTGTTCCGTGGGCGGTCATTGCGGGTGTGGAGCTAGCCATCGTATGGACATACTTTGCCAACAATAAATTTACCTTCACCCCATTTACTTTCAAGGGTAAAGATTTTTTTCTTGGTTTTGGCTTGTATCAAATTGTGTGCTGTTATGGATTAGTCGTGCAGTTGTCGGTCGTGTCAACGCTGTTGCAGCACTTCCCATCTATGGGTGAACGGCTGCTTTCACTGTATTTTATATATTTGATAGGGGTGGCCTTTGCAGCGGTAGGCAACTACTTCCTACATCAGTATTACACATGGAATCGGCTCGGGTTTACAGTGCTTAAGCCGCAGCGGACAGTCATTGTTTAGGCTCAAGGTATTCTTTAATGGCTAGCGAGAAAATTCTTAACGTTTATCCTGTTGTTATCGCTGGTGGCTCCGGGAGCCGTCTTTGGCCACTTTCCAGGGAAGACTACCCGAAGCAATTTTTGACACTTGGGGATTCTACGAAAAGCCTGTTGCAAAGATCGGTTGCAAGACTTTACTCCGAGTCTTTTCAATCTCCGGTAATCGTATGTTCAGAGAGGCACCGATTCCTTGTTGCGGAACAGTTGTCTCAAATTCACGTTACCGATTGTTCCATTTTACTGGAACCAGTAAGAAAGGATACTGCGCCTGCGATTGCCGCTGCTGCTCATAAAATTTTTGAAACAGATCGTGATGGGGTAATGGTCGTGCTGCCTGCTGACCATCTCATTACGGAAGACGTCGCTTTTAGAGAGACAATTGATAAAGCGATTGAAGCAGCTCAGCTGGATCAACTAGTTACCATTGGGATAGTTCCAACGTGTGCGGCTACAGGCTTTGGCTATATCAAAAAAGTTAAGGAAAAAACTGCTGAATCAGATCTGAGATACCACCAGGTATCTCATTTTCTAGAAAAACCATCCCGAGAGGTTGCGGAACAATTAATACAAGACAATGAGTATCTTTGGAATTCAGGAATTTTTGTATTTAAAGCGTCGAATTATTTGAGTGAACTTAAGAAGTTTGAAAAAGACTTGTACCACTATTCCAGGGAGTCATTTAGCAACGCTACCGTAGACTTAGATTTTATTCGGTTGGAAGCAGAGAGTTTTTCTAAATGCAAAAGTATCTCTATCGATTTTGCTGTGATGGAAAAAGCGGCGAATATTGCTGTGGTACCTGCTGATTTTTCCTGGTCAGATGTAGGCAGCTGGGATTCAGTGGCCGAATCTGCTTCGTCTGATGCGGATGGAAATATTTTAAATGGCGATGTCGTTCAGCAAGACTGCAGCAACGTCTACGTTCACTCCACCAGCAGACTTGTCGCGCTAAAAGGTCTGCGCGACGTATCCGTGGTTGAAACCCCAGACGCGGTCCTCGTCATTGATACGGGAAGCGCACAAAAAATAAAGGAATTGGTTGGTGAGCTGAACGCGATGGGTCGCGTTGAACTTGAATCACATCAGACATGCTACCGGCCATGGGGGAGTTACACAATCCTTGCCTCCGGCTCGAGGTTTCAGGTTAAAAGCATAATGGTCAAACCCGGTGCCCGCTTGTCGTTACAGAAGCACTACCACCGGTCAGAACATTGGGTCGTTGTTACGGGCACCGCAGTAGTTACTATCGATGAAATCGAAACTCAGCTATCTGAAAACGAGTCTACCTACATTCCATTAGGCGCCGTGCATCGATTGTTCAACCCCGGAAAAATTCCCCTCGAAATTATTGAAGTTCAATCCGGTAGTTACCTGGGAGAGGATGATATCGTTCGCATAGGTGACGAGTATGGTAGAACTGGTCCTCAGAACTCCTTCGTCTGAAATAAGAATCGGAATTCCTTCATTAATTATGTCGACTGAAAACGAAGAAGAGAGATTTGCGTTTGGCGAAAACTGGAAAGCGTTTTTGTCACGGCTTGACGATGAGCGGGTGGAAGCAGCAGTAAATTCTTTGAAGACTAAATTGGGTGTGGATACATTGTCTGGGAAACGATTTCTGGACATAGGCTGTGGAAGCGGATTGTTCTCTTTGGCGGCACATCGGTTAGGCGCTGAGGTGGTGTCTTTCGATTACGATGAATCGAGTGTCGCGTGTACTGAATATCTGAAATCAACGTACGCGGAATCTAGTCCAACGTGGTCTGTACACCAAGGGTCGGTATTGGATAGCTTGTGGTTAAATCAACTGGGGACGTTCGACGTTGTTTATTCTTGGGGGGTGTTGCATCACACCGGGCAAATGAAGAAAGCCGTGAGGCTATCATCTGCCTTAGTTGCTGATGACGGTTCCTACTTCATCGCGCTGTACAACGATCAAGCAGGGGCTAGTCGGCGTTGGTTAAAGATAAAGCAGCTGTACAACAAATTGCCTGCGCCCTTAAACTCTGGACTTGTGGCAATCGTCGCGGGGTATTACGAAATCAAATATGCGGTGGGTCGTTTGATCCGAGGAAAGAATCCTCTACCCTTCGAAGACTGGCAACAGAAGAAAGCTAAAAGGGGAATGTCGGCGTGGTATGACTGGGTTGATTGGGTCGGGGGATTGCCATTTGAAGTTGCGAGTCCGGATGAAGTTATCAATCCTTTAGTAAAGAGTGGCTTCTCTCTGCGCATGATTTCAACGGTCCAAGGTGGCTGGGGCTGCAACGAATACGTGTTCGTGAAGCGGAAGAATTAGAATTTTGATCTAAGAGTTCGCCACGTCGGCTGGTAGCAATCTAGCGCAACTTAATAGTGGGAAAGGGAATTAAACAAATCTAATTGCCAAGGATAATTGCGACCTTGTTCGCATCGGTGATGATGTTGGAAGAACTGTTGCTCAAAATTCCCTCACGATACGTATTAATTCAATCGCCTTGGGGCCTTAGGGTTTAAAATGGTATTTGTATGCACATCACACAGATAGGTTTTGTGTAACCTCCTAATCGGTAAGACGTAGTAGTCCTACCTGTGCCGTTTGCCTCAACTTACGGCATAAACGAAGGAGACGTAATTACATTTGAATTTAATGTTCCGCTAATAACGAGCTTTTTGACAAGGTTTTTAGCATCACTTGACTTGGAGAGATGATTCACAGTTTTGTGGGCGCTGCTTTTTAAGTAGAGAAACGTAATGATGATCAGGGTTAATCCGTCGTGACAGCAGCTGTAACAAGTTTTCTAATTGCTCTGGTTTTTAGTTTTTTAACTATGCCGCATTTTGCTAATCTCGGCTCTAAATTTCGCATCGTTGATACGCCAGACGCGAGGAAAACTCATACAGGTTCAATACCCCTTGTAGGAGGCATTTGTATATTTTTTGCAATTGCAACTGCGTTGATGATTCAAGGTTTCTACAATAATTATTTAATATTGATGTCGTTGTCGTTTGTTCTATTACTTTTAGGATTGATCGACGATATATACAACTTAAGCGCTATTTTCAGACTTGCCTTCCAAGTAATTGTAGCTTTTGCGATGGTTGTCTTCGGCGATGTTGCCATCGTTTCCGTTGGCGAGTTATTACCCGGCCAACAGACGCAGTTCGGATTATCGTTTTCGTTAGTGTTTACTGTCATCTGCGTGATCGGGGTTATCAATGCCATCAATATGATTGATGGTATGGATGGGCTGTCCGGTAGCATCCTTTTAATAAGCTTTTTCTCGTTATTTTTGCTCGCGATGAGTCAAGGCAAAGTTGAACAGATGGGTTTTCTCGCTGCCGTGGTGGGGGCCCTAGCCGGGTTCTTGTATTTTAACTCTCAATTTTTTCGAGCAAAAGCACTGGTGTTTTTGGGAGATTCAGGAAGCACCTTTTTGGGATTGACTTTGGTGTGGTTTTTCGTGCTGTTTACGCAGGGCGAAGGAGCCCCGTTGTCTCCGGTCAGCGCGGGCTGGATATTTGGCTTGCCTTTAGCCGATACAATCAGCGTGACAGTTGGTCGGATACTTAAGGGTAAATCACCCTTTGAAGCGGATAGAGATCATTTCCACCACCTTTTGTTGGATAACGGAATTTCTACTCAAAAGACGTTGTTAGTGATCGTACTCCTACACACCTTATTAGTTAGTGTTGGGATTGCGTTTAACGAATCGGCAGCCTATGAACCCTATCTGTTTTGGGGTTTTGTAGTAATTGTGATCGCGCATTTCTTCCTTACGAGGATTATCGTGTCTAAAATTGTTGGTCTGTCGGCGTCTTAGCGATGAATCCCTTAATCACTCGAGCGATGTACAATAAGAAGAAGGACTCAGTGGTGAACATAATTCAACTTCCCTGATTTGCACCACCAGATGATCTATTCGCTTGCCTAAGATTCTATTCATAACAAACGATACTTGGTTTTTCGCCTCTCATCGTGCCGACATAGCGGTAGCAATGAACAGACAGGGGTGGCAGTGCGGCCTGTGTGCTAGAGCTGATCATAAAACAACTGAAATAAGTGATTTAGGTATCGTCTGCTTCCCTTGGCGTATATCCCCTAGAGGATTAAATCCACTGGGTGAAGCCAGATCCGTCATTCAGCTGATCCGAGTAATTCATCGATTCAAGCCAGACGTAGTTCATTTGATTACCGTTAAGCCGGTACTTTACGGCGGGATCGTATGCCGACTGCTGAAGGTGAAAGGCGTGGTCTATGCGGTATCTGGTTTGGGATCAGTGTTCTCCGGGAAATCACGGCTTGCACGAGTTATCCGGTTGGCAGTCAGAAGGGCTTACGTTTACGCGATTAGTCATCCGAATTCCGCAATAATTTTCCAGAATCAGGATGATAAAACTCGCCTTTTGAAAGAGTTAAGCCTGAAGGGTAATAACTCGACAATTATCCGTGGCTCTGGGGTGAGATTAAGCGACTTTAAACCTGTAGCTGAGCCATCGAAGGGTACGGTTATTACCTTGGCGGCGAGATTGCTCAAGGACAAGGGAATTCGTGAATTTATCGAAGCGGCAGAAATAGTATCTTCCACTATCGATGATGTGACCTTTCAAATAGCTGGTGGCAATGCGGGTGCGGGGAATCCAGAAGCGTTTTCCGTTAGGGAACTCCAACAATTACGCGAGAATTCGGCTGTTAGTTGGCTGGGAGAAGTTACTTATATACCCGCGCTATTTGCTGCATCGAATATCATAGTGTTGCCTTCCTACAGGGAAGGTCTCCCTAAGGTGTTGGTAGAAGCTGGTGCGGCTGGCAGGGCCGTGGTAACAACCGATGTGCCGGGGTGTAGAGATGCGATAACTCCCGGTGTCACGGGAGTACTTGTTCCTGTTCGGGACAGCAAAGCGTTGGCTGAAGCGATCGTAGAGTTAGTGAAGAACCCGGAACTCAGAGAAGATATGGGTGTTGCTGGGAGAAAGCTGGTAGAGACGCATATGCAGGTGGAAACGATAGCCGCCCGCCACAGTGAGATCTACCATTCGTTGTTGCGCCAGTAAAACTGCGTTAATCGTCGAATAGCGGAAAGGGTAGCGGTGTTTATCTACGTTAAAAATAAATGTAACCCTAGCCCAGAATATGTGTTGCTGCCTGAAGTGGGGGATGCTTCTGACTCTGTGCGAATTCCTCATTTGGACGCACCTGCGGTATTAGTACCTAAAACAGTTGAAGAATTGCACCAGCGAAGATCTTCTAAATATTGGCGCGAAAGATCAAGATCCGAAAGAAAATTTGCACGAGATGTGGCCGGGCTAAAGTTCGATATCATTTCGCAGCCAGACCAGTTGCAGAAATGGCTGCCTAAAGTTCATCGCTTGTTTCTTCAACGTTGGAAAGGTGAATTTACCACTTCGGAGTGGAATACCGGGGCTGGTTTTCAACCTTACAGCGATGCGATGCTCAGCCTTGCTCCAGAGGGCAACGCATCGCTCGCGGTGCTTTATCGAACCGACTCTGATGAGCTCCTATCATTTGGGTATTGCCTTGAGCAAAACAGGATTCGCTATTTATATCAACATGCGTCAACGACAGATCCCGCGTATCGGAAATACGGTTTCGGCACCATACTGATGGCGTATCTGATGCGAGACACCGTCTCTTCAGGTCGTTATGACCTATTCGATTTTATGGTGGGAGATCTGCAATACAAAATTGAATGGGCCACGCACATTCAGCGGACCTGGCGCGTCATAAGAAAAGAGGATTTCAATACTGAATTCGAGTATCGAAAAGCATTCCTCTCCGCCTGGACGATCAGCTTTGTTCGTTCAAAACCGATCCTCAGGAGCGCGATAAAATTCGTGGCGAAATTTTCTCCTCTACGCAAGTAGCGCCCCAAAATAGTGCGAACGGAAAATTAGTCTCACACTAGATATTCGCCTAGTTTGTAATATTTATTTCGAATACGGCTGCAACATTTGCGAAATTCAGCTAGTTTATTGCGACAAAGGCGTCAAATTAATGAGCCTTGCGAATTGTGGAAACACAGAGAAGCTCAATGATTGATGCGAACTATCGTATGCCTTACGCAGGAAAGGGTGTTTTCACAATTTCTCTGGATTTTGAACTCCATTGGGGCGTTTTCGATCACACTCCAGTGAACAAGTTTTCAGAGCGAGCAAAAGCTACACGGCTCGCGATTCCCGAAATCCTTTTGCGCTTTGAAAAACATAAAATTCACGCAACTTGGGCCACTGTGGGATTGTTAATGGCTGACAATTCCGCAATCGCACTAAAAAATAGTCCCTCAATAAACCGCAGTTATCAGAGCGGTACTGGAAATCCCTACGATTTGTTGCGAAGTAGCCCAGAATTAGATGAAGCAAGTGCTCCGGAATGGTTCGCACCGTCTTTAGTTGAGAAAGTAGCCAGCGTCCACGGCCAGGAGATTGGGTCTCACACGTATGCGCATTACTGCATGTTAGAAAGTGGGACGGATACAAAATCATTCGAAGCCGATCTGAAAGCAGCCCGCAGCATCGCAAAGACCAGGGGGCTTAACCTAAAAAGCCTGGTGTTTCCAAGGAATCAATATAACGACGAAAGCGCAGCCATCGCATGGAAGTTAGGATTCGAAGCAGTAAGAGGAAATCCGGAAGGTTGGATTTACGACCCTATGGCAGACAAAGATATTCACGTAGGCGTAAAGCTTCTGAGACTGCTAGATGACTACCTTCCAGTTTTCGGACACAACACTCATGAGCTTCCGTTGTCGGTGATTAAAGATCAACCCTTGAATATTCCTGCTAGCAAATTTTTAAGACCGTCGCCTCGCGCCTTAAAAGCATTCTCTCAGTTTTCGGTTAGGCGCATTAAAGAGTCTATGACATTCGCTGCTCAGCATGGGCGTATGTACCACCTGTGGTGGCACCCTCATAACTTCGGGCACGATACAAAATTTCAACTGGAAAAGTTGGATCAGATCCTAACGCACTATAATTTCCTAAATCAGACATACGACATGCAATCCTTGAACATGGGCGATCTAGCAACCGAAAGTCTAAAGACTCAACACGAGCGTGTGCTGGCTGAAGCAGTTTAGTGGGAAGGAGTTTGCTTGCGTCGTTCTGATAAATCGCTTCGCTGCCGTGCTTAACCCTGTTCTGGCGATTGATCGATAGAGTATCACGTGGCTTGATTAAACTTCCATTGGTCTCGCCATGTACTCTCTCGGTTCTACGCCGAAGTACGTCAGCAACGAGGGAGCAAACCTTCGACTGTCCACCGTTGCTCTTACGTTTCCGTCAATGGAATTGCCCTCCCATATCAAGATACCTTCAGGCTGGTGATAAGCGGTACCCTGATCACGGTTGATCAGATCCAGCCCAAATTTATCTAAGGGATATTTTTTACCCTCGTAGTAAACGGTTCGGTCATTCACCAAAGTCTTAGTAGAAGTCGAAGCTATGTTAAGGGTGGTGCCGACAGCCTCGTATCTCTGAACCAGTAGGCTTGCACCATCGGCATCTTTTACTCGGCTGATCTTGTTGCTAAAGTCTTGTAAGTCGTTTTTGGACTCGAAGGTAAAAGCTATATCAGGTTGCATCGCTAAATTCATCCCCACGGGGTAATCGCAACCTAATGCCTGAGTTAAATTGTCGATCTCATTGAGCTGAAGTTCATCTATGTACTCACCGCGATCAATCGCTTCCTGACCCATGCTGGACGTGACGATTATTCTGTAGTCGTTTTTATCGCCGAACTTCATGAGCATACCAAGCTGCTCATCAAACAAATCCATGGCTTTGATCAAGGATTCACGATGGAAACGCGTAATCTTATCTTCCGGTACAGGCACATCGAAGTCATCAGGGAAAGAGTACTTCCAGTATCGATGCATGATCCCCGCGACATGATTGGAGAAGAAAGTCACAAACTCAGGTTGATCATCCTGAAGGCACCTTAGGAATACATCGAAAGCCAGCATGGGCTGCAAGATCGATCGTCGGCTTTTGTGGAGCGGATTGATACGCTCTCTAACCAAGTGACTGATCACCTTAAGTAATGTTTGAGGTTTGATCCCTGCTTTTAACAGTCCAAGAATATCAGGAAGGTCCCGGGTATTAATGTCGGAGGCCGTCGCTTTGTTTGCGCCGGTTTGCTGCAGGTTAAACGCCTGAAACGGTGCAGCGCGCATCGGCTTCGTCTCGTCACCAGCCGCGAAAGTATCTGGTATGTGAAATTTCATCCTCTGGTCTTCGACAGGTGGGTAGCTTTGCAGACTCCCGAAAATTCCTGTGGTGACGTCCGCTTGATTCAATAGATTCCAAACCGGCGGCCACGCGGCGCTTTCGGTAAGATCTTGATTCAGGTAGTTTATTTTGTGTGTTTCATTAGATACGCCACGATGAAGAGTTGACCAGGTTGACCACGGTTGAAGCTCCCCCTGGTCATTACAATGCGTTGTCAGCTGTGCTGACTTTGCTAGCAGTGATGCCAGGTGGCTGTCGGGCTTTTCTCCAATGTAGTAATCGATGACACGCCACGACACCTCATTTAATTCGTAACACAACAGTTTTGCCGCCACTACCTTTCCCTTGTCAATCTGTGCTCAACAATGTCGGAATATTACTACGGCAAACACACCACAGGTTACCCCTATCCGGATGACCATCTTGAATTGGGACGCTAGTCTGCGTCTGCAGTAAAAAGGCGCAAAGTTCTGCCGGTGCTGGTGTAACTCAACAGAAAAAGCGGCCCCTTGCATTTAGGTTCTCTATGACCGTGGCCAGTCACAATTGAGAATTGGCGCACATAATTTAAGCGTAAGCGTTAGATACGACGCCTTGCCCACTGCTACGGCTAACATTGATATGCCGACCCTTTCAAGCTCTCAAAGGTATGAGTCTAAAAACCCAAGCTGATTTGAAAGGATTCACCACCTCAAGCGAAGGCTACCGTGTAAGTCAAAAATCTGACATATGTCAATAAAATGTCGTATTCTCGCGTCAGGCCGATTAGCTTTTTGAACAATGAGCGGCTTCGGATTGATCCTACCGTTAGCTGACGCATGAGGCATTTATGAAAGCATCTTTGAAAATTCTGGCCAAGCTCTTCATCTGCTTTTCTTTTACTACTGGTTTGAACGCTAATGATGCGGAGCAGCAAGGCGGTTGGTCGCAGCTGGGCATTGAAGCTGTTGTAAGCGATCGGGGGGCCGTTTTGAGCTCGCACAATTCTATTGACAAGCTCGATTATGAGCTCTTAATCGGTGCCATCGGACCGAGTGACGGCACACCTAGTCTGGATCAAGTACCAAACCGAGTGAACTGGGAAGTAGACTACCTAGTAAATGGTTCCCAAGCAGCGGAAGATCTCGGATTCTCCTTTAGCCACGGCCTTGATTCGGAAGAATGTTGGGTAACAAATTTGCTTGATTCGGGAGAGGGTTCGCTGCGAAGCTGTCTCGAAAGCTACACCTCTTCATGGGTGCGGTTCGCAGTGAGCGGCACAATCTATACCGATAACTACCTATACATAAAATCGAACAAAGCAGTAGACGGCCGAGGTGTGGACATAACGTTATCTGGAGAAAATGGTATCGCTTGTTTTTCCGAGTCCAACATTATTATTCATAATATTAAGTTTGACGATATCGGATCTGGGATACGCTTGCGAGAGCAGTGCTCGGACGTTTGGGTGGATCACGTCAGTTTTTCGAACATCGAGGATGAATCTATAGCTATTGATCAAGGGTCGACAAACGTGGTTGTTTCTTGGTCGCGTTTCACTGAGACGCCCAAATCGGTACTAATTGGTAGCTCCCATCGGGATTATGCAACCGAGCAATCTTACGTATTGATGCATAACAACTGGTTTGGCGCGGAACAACGTAACCCGAACATACGTTATGCACATGTTCATGCTTATAACAACGTTGTCTCCGACTTTATATATGAGGGAATGATCGTTTCTCAGAATGGTCATTTATTGGCAGAAAATAATTTAATAGTTGCCTCGGACGACACCATATTTCCACAGTACGGAATACGGGCGGATGTGCATAATCAAGGTGACGATGTGGCCGGTGCCTCTTGGGGTGCAGGTAACCTATTTTGGCAGCAGGCTAGTCAATCTGGAATTGGCATAGATCGTTGGACAGATAAGCGGGAATCGATGTATATCGGCACGTTGATACCTGCCGGGGAATGGCTCTACGAAAGCGTCAGTTCTGGAGCTGGCTGGAATGGCTTGGACTGTTATGAACTGATTAAAAAGAAAGATAGGCTAACGTCCTCCAAGTCGGTTTCGTGTCTTAGCCCAGAGAACAACTAACGCAAGGAAGTAGAATGCCGAGTAGCACACAATTGACGCGTGATGTATGGACGGCAGACTATCCTGAATGGGCCCGAATAAAGGGCCCAGCAGCTGCTGCCTAGTCTCAAACGTCGACGCCTCGGTGCTTCCCAGCCCCACCAATCCGTGCAGCACTCGGGGTATCCAGGCGAAGGCAAGCAGGGTAGTCAGTAACAGTACTTCCATTTTTGAGCTGCAGTACAGATAAGCTGCCGGTATCAGCAAAATTAGGTATTCGGCGTTATGCTGATAAAGAGTTAAAAAGAGTCCCGACAAAGGCACAAGTACCAGCGTCTCTGCACGAATGGGAATATCACGAAAATATCGAACGTACAAAAACAAAGCAAAAAATAATAGCTGGAGCAGGGCAGTTGAAAGCAGACTGAAAAGCTTGATAGCCTCCAAATTATTTGGTTGAGATTGGATGAGCAAAACCCACAGAAAGGAGCTGTAGTCTGCACCAGGGCTGAATCCAACTAACGGGAGATAACCCCCTTTGTCGACGGCGGCAATTACAACTAAACCATAGATTGCTGCCAAGGGAACTAGAGCCGCCAACGTTTTTACGCTTACCTTTAAGAATAGAAATACGAAAAACAACGGTACTATCAAAAAGATCTTACCTAGCAATATCCCGCACGTGAGTGAAAATATCGCTAGCGTAGGTTTTGAACGTAAATAAGAATGCAACGCTAGAGCCACAAAGAAGTAGCTTATTATTTCGTCCTGGACAAAGACTGATGTCGTTAACACCAGACTGGGTGAGAATACAGTTAGCCATTTAGAAAACACAGCGACGTTATCAGGTACTTCTGCCATATCTAAAATGGTGAAAAGTAAGTAGGCTGCAGCGACTTCTACAGCGATCATGACCAATCGATAACTCCAGAAGTCATCCAAAAACGACGAGAAAAATCTATGCGCTGGGTAGGTATACAAAAACTGTAATGGGGCGTAGCTTGAAACCTCTTGTGTGAGGTTGCCATTTATTATCCCCAGGGGAGACTCGATCATCATCCTGTAAAAATCTACGTCGCTAGCAACCTCCCTACCTCCGGTTACTAGCCACAGTGTGCCGACCGCCACTATACGTGTGATGATATATGCGGCAATTATCGTAGAATTTCTGTGTAGATGCATAATGGGTTCGCTAACCGATGTAGCTCAGTCTGGCTTTTGCGACTAGTATAGACAAACCCGAAATGAAGAAGAATAGCCCGTCCAAGGTTTGCCGCGAACGAACAAGCCTCACCGTTGAAACTCGCATACCACTCCAGTTTCAGTTCGAGGGGTATGCTAAACACGAAAAACGTGAAGTGATCACACAGTCAAAGTTGTCAACGCGTAAGAGTTGTGAGCTTTGTAGCATTTAACTCGGACTAGGGCTGAACCAGTCAATTGGCATGAAAAGAAAAAATTCAAAAATATTCAAAGTCTTGGAAGTCATTTTTTTGAATATTTCTATGGCATACATCGTGTTGATCACCTATACCAATCTTCCGCTATTTTTGGATTATCGTTTTAGTACTGTCAATGCTCCGTATTTCGATTTGGTGCTCCTTGTGGTAGGTGCACTAAGTATACTTTTTTACTACCGTAACTGGTATTTGTTCGTCAGCAATCCGGGCTTTGCGTGGGGTACCGCTGTTGTACTGATGTTTCTTGTAAATCATTTTCTATTTTTGAATATAGACAAGCTTGTCGATCAGGAAGAGATATGGTACGACCGCAATAGAATAGAGCGATTTATTCTCTTTTTTATTCTAGGTTTTCTTTTACTTAATACGAATACAGAAACTGTGCTCAGATATCTGAAGGTTGCATCGTTCCTGATACCCACAATCATTATTTTAGATTTCTTCTTCACTGATTTATTTGCGTCATTGTCTGAAGACAAGCTAGCCAGTGGGCGCGCTGAAGGTACTTTTATTAATCCGAATCTAGCTGGCGAAGCAACCCTGGTTACGCTTGTTTTGGTGATAAGCCATATTCGGGGTCTTTCATCAATATTCTTATTCGCACTGTGCGGTTTGGCGGTAATACTTACGTTTTCCCGGGCGGGGATGGTTTTCTGGGTAGTTCTGGGAGTGCTGTACGTTATGTCAGGGAAGCTTCCTCGTGCTTCCCTGCTGTTATTTATAGCGGCAGTGCTGTCTTACTCCTACTCATTACCCCTTATCGAAGACCGGTTAAATGAAAAGTTTCCAGATAATCCAGGGTACGTTGCGAATATGATGAGTCGAATCTCAATTTTCGAAGAAGGAGTCGCTCAGATAGACGACGACAGCGCCACTGGTAGGGCGCAGCTTGCGAGAGATGGATTGGCTGGTTTTTTTGATAGCCCGATCTTAGGGAATCAATTTAGTGATGCTCAATCCCATAATATGATCATAGATTGGGCGTACATCTTTGGTATTACAGGTGTGTTTATGTGGGGTTGGATGCTATGGCTTCTGTTTAATAAAGGGGCTAATAGAAGGATATTCTCGGATTTTGGTGTATTAGCCCTCGCGTATCTGTGGTTTTCTTTTTACACACACAATTTGTTAGAGACGTTTTTCTGGCAGTTCGCTATTGCGATGGCGTTGTTTGGTACCACCGACCTCAACAGAACTATGATCCGCGAGCGCGAGCCAGTTCCCCACAAGAAACGAAGCAGGCGCAGGCGGACCCGGTGGGCGTGAGAGAGATATCCGGCCCCGTGGGCGACTACTGCCAACCTACCTCTGATCTGAGCCTCTCGATCAAGGCATCGTCTGCTAGATCCAACGGGTAATGGTAGGGGATATCAAACTTCATAGATGTATCAGGATTTATTCCCTCGCCTGACTGGTCTGCTCCATTTCTAAAATCATCACCTACAGACCAGAGGTACCCCGTATTGTAATCCCCTTGATTATGAATCTGAGCGATCTGCGCATATCGCTCTTCTACGGTGTCCTGACCGGCGATTAGTACGTTGTTCTCCGAAATTATGCGTGCTTCCTGCGACGCTACCATTCCTTCCCATTGAAAGTTTTCAATGACGTTGTTAAAAACATGAACCGATGCGTACCTTGAATTAGGATTTCTCATCCGTGCGGCTAGGATGCTGTTGTGGATAGTTACGCGGGTGTTCCTTGTTTCTGTCTGATCGGGAGCTGAACCTATGAGCGCGGCTTTTACGGTGCTATGAACGTGTACCCTAGAAAAAGTGATGTCGGTAGAACCTTGGTCTGCAGACAAGGCTTCATCTTCAACGTAACTCAGTTCAACATGATCAATCCACACGTTCTTGCACTGTTCGCGAAGCTTAATTCCAGAACCTATATTCTTTATCTTTATGTTGTGAATAATAATATTTTCTTTGCCAAAACAGATTAATCCTTGCTCACCGGAAAGGGTAATGTCCGCCCCCCGTCCGTCTATCGTTTTATTGCTATTCAGGTAAATATATCCACTTGAATTAATGGTGCCGCTTACGGAAAAACGGATCCAATTAGCTCCTGCTTTCTCAATGCACTCGCGCAGAGAACCGGTTCCACTGTCGCTTAAGTTTGTAACTAAACACAACTCGCTGGCGAAGCCACCGGTAGCGTTAGCACCAAACCCTATTCTTCCAGAAGAGGTTAATAAATCTTCATAGTTGTCCCCATCTGGAAAGTGATCAGTGGATAAGTCAGGTGACGAGTCAATAGGTGGTTCGTTATTGCCGCTGTCGACAAGAGAATTATCGTCTTCTCGGTTTGTTTCATTTTCGTTTGAAGTGCTGGACGACTCAGTTACCTGAGGAGTGGGCAACTCGATTTTCGCTTGTGATGGGTTGGCCGCATTGGATAGTAGATCTGGTGTTGGCAATTGCGGCGCTTGCCCTTCGCCTAGCTCCGTTTCGGGTGCTTGCACTGTAAATGGCTGATTGTTTGAAATAGCGCTTTCTGCGGTTTCTGCAGCAAGTGTAGGGTTTAAAGTGCCTGACGATGTGGTCTCATTGTCGGTTTGGTCGGTTGGAGAACCCTCTGCTGTGCTATCAGGATTTGCAGCTCCGAGAGACGGCTGAGCATCAGTCGTTGAAGCGGTCAAACTCCCATTAGCGTCTGAAGAGTTGCTGAGAACTGCTGCACCATCTGTGGTTGCAAGTGCAAGCGGTGGCTTGACAGCATCGGGTGTCGCTTCAAAAATTTCATCTGGACCTCCAGAGCTACACGAGCATAAAAAGACTGCCAGTCCTATTATTATTATTCTCACGGCTTGCACCTTTATAGTAGGGAGCCGATCGTTGCTTATTACAGCCGACAGCGAGCATTAACCGATCGGTACAAGGCATGTAGCGATCTGTTTTAGGATATCTTTTGACTTACTGCTCTTTCTGTGAGGGACGCTTTATTTGATTTGGATGTATCGCACAGATTTTTTAATAAAAGCCACTTAGTCGACAATTGTTTTGGACCGGCCCGTGCGGGCCGAAGAATCCATCTGTTGGATTTATTGAGAGGCTAACTGTTGGGTCCAACTGTTTTTTCGAGTGTATCTAGCAAATCGAGATCAGCGGGTAAGAGGTGATAGTCGTACGGGATTTCAAAGGGTTCAGGCGGTGAAGAAAAAAAACCAGGATAAAACACGAAGTTCTTAATGGAGCTTATAACGCTTTCTGGCTTAACGGTACCCTGAGACAGGCCAGACCCGCGGTAGCTGGCCCCGTCAGCGAAAAGATTGCCATCGGCCCAGATGTAGCCTTCATTTTCGTCCCCTTGATTGTGGACGTCAGCTTTCAAGCCGTAAAATTTTCTGTTGCTACTATCCGCTGGTCTGATGATGTTATTTTCGACAATGACTTTCGCACCTTCAGATGCGATAACACCTTCAAAAAGGTAGTCGATAATTGCATTATTAAACACGTGTACCGATGCATGACGAACGTTCGGATTGCGTTGTTTCGCCGACAGAATGTTGTTGTGAATAGTAACTCGTGAATTTTTTGTGTCGGTATCAGTTGCGCTTGAGCCTATCAGGATCGCTTTTTCAGTGTGGTCGATACGGGAGTTTGAGATCGTTACATTTGTTGAGCCTTGATCAATCGCTATTCCTTCATCTTTTGCACGGGTAATGTGTACGCGGTCGATCCAGATATCAGAACATTTTTCACGGAATCGGATCCCCGACCCAACGTCGGCGATTTCAACGTTTTTGATGATAATGTTGGATTTACCGAAACATGCCATGCCATCAGCGCCGCTGATTGTGATCTCAGCTCCACTGCCGTCGATCGTCATGTCACTCACTAGGTATAGGTATTTGGATGTCTCTATCGTTCCATCAATGGAGAAGTTTACCTCCACAGGACCACCGTCGTTTATGCAGGATCGTAGGGTGTTATCGCCTTCGTCAGCAAGGCTTGAAACCTCGCAAGTTCTTCCGCCCGCGCCGCCTGTCGCATTTGACCCGAAACCTACCGCTGAAATTTCTGACTGATCGGCGAAACTACTAACAGGGAATGTCGCTATTAGCAGAAGCGCTGTTCCAAAACAGATCCTGCACGGACGTATGTTCATGAACGCTTTCCTTGGGCGCTATGTCAATTTACAGTTCACATTCTCTCACTAAAGCCGTTTCAGAGCTCGGTCTGCCAAAGTGGCAACGGTGAACATTGTTAAATTCGCTTAAGTATAGTCGTGTTTAAGCCAGTTCGGACAATAAGGTAAACAACCATTGCGCTTGTGGAAAAAATTTGTGTGTAAACCGTCGCCACCGCCGCGCCAGTGTCTCCGTAAATCCCAATAAGAATGTAATTTAAAACCACATTTTGACTAGCGGCTAGAAATGTGAAAAGAAAAACCTTTTTATGATGGCCTGTCATCGCTAAAACGTACGCAGCTGCACCTGCAAATCCGATAAAAAGATGGCCAAAGAGCAAAATGAGTAAGTTTGTCCTCGCCGGAACATACTCCTCACCAAATAACCCTAATAAAAAGGTGCTGGATACAGAAATTAGAACAGTGAAAACAACTGCTGACAAAAATATAAGCCTTGATGAATCAGTTATTCTTTTCTGTAACGCGGCTTTATCGCCTTTGGCGTGTAGCTCTGAAAATGTCGGCACCACAAATAGTGCAATCGCGGAAAATCCGAATGAACCCAGCGCCGCGATTTTGGTAGCGACCCCGTAGATCCCCGCTGTTTTTGTATCGACTAGGTAACCTAACATTAGTACATCCATCGTTGCCGTAATTAACTGAAAGCCTGCGACTGCAAACATCGGAACTGAAACTGATATCCATAGGCGCCAGTCTGTATTTCTGCGGCTTTCACATACCTGTACAGGTATGTTCTTCTTCGTCAGGGCATGAGCGCATAAAATTGCTAGAACCATTGTCATGCCGTATACGAGCAGCGTAGAAGAGGCGGTTACCGGCCCGACCAAGTAGTAAGACACCACCACTATGACGAGTTGCAACAATGGTCTAGCTATTTCCTGAAGTGCTGTTCCGACAATGGTCTGTTTTAAAACTCTTAAAAACGAATACTGTAGTGAAAAGTAAACTAAAAGCGGCAATACAAAAACTAAGTAATTAAGGGCTTTCTTTACTTCTATTTGATCGGATACGGGGAACTTTGTCATCAGAAAATAAAACGCCCCCCCGACGAGGAGTGAGTTAGCCAAAACGACATAAAAACTGTGATCTAGTAGGCCCCTTACATATTTCCACTCTTTAGTAACTAAATATTGGGGTACAAATTTCAATATCGCACTATCGCTTCCCGCTAACGATAAGATTTGCAACAGGGGCAACCAACTAAGTGCGTAGATGTAAGTAGTGAACTCGTCTACGCCAAGAATTCGCGCATAGAAAATGTTTACCAAAAAAGCGATAGCGTAGGCCGAGGCTCTAACGAAAAAAATTAGGCCGGATTCTCGCAGCAATGGAACGCTCTTCATTCTTTCGACCAAGATGGACAGCTTATTATTTGGTAAAATCACAGGGCTCCGAGGATCGGCTAACTTGAGCTGATCAGTTCAAATTCCAACATTCGTGGGTGAGAGCATACTTCGAATGCGCGATCTAAACCGCACTGTAATATGTGAACTATTGGTCAAGTTAAGTAAATGCGGAAAATCTCAATTTTTGTTCATTCGCTGGATGGTGGTGGCGCTGAAAGAACGGTCGTTCGGTTAGCAAAAAGCCTCTGTGACATTGGATGGAAGGTTAATGTGTTGACACAATCATCTCAGGTGGAAGATCAGTATCCTCTGGATGAGCGGGTCGATCGACATCATCTCGAGCTGGATACTCAGTCTACTTCCGCGTTGCACGGTTTAGCATCAAACATAAATCGAGTTCGGGTTACGCGGAAAGCCGTAAAACAACTACAGCCAGATGTGGCATTGTCATTTATGACGACGCAGAACGTCATTCTCTCCATTGCTACTCTTGGACTAAAAACACGGGTTGTATTGGCCGAAAGGAATTTCCCAACCAAGCAAGATGGCCGAATTTGGCACCCTCTGCGCAGGTTGACCTACCGTTTTGCGAGTGAGGTTGTTGCCCAAACCGCCAGGGCGTCAAGTTGGCTAGAGCGAAATGCCGGTGTGAAATCTGTCGTAACAATACCCAATTCGGTAGTGTTTCCTTTGGCCGATAGCGATCCAAATAAACCGACGACTGATTATCTTTCAGCTGAAGAGTTCGTGATACTGGCTGTGGGACGTAACTCATGGTTTAAAGGATTTGACCTCCTATTAGAGAGCTTCGCAAAATGCGAATTTGATCCCAATGTCAAATTGGCAATTGCTGGTCTGAAACAAGGGGACGAGGTTATGCAGCAGGCCAGCAACTTGGGGATTCACGATCAACTCGTTCTTCCTGGTCGAGTTGGCAACCTAAGTGATTGGTACCAGCGAGCAGACATATTTGTATTGCCTTCCCGGAAAGAGGGGTATCCGAATGTTTTAATGGAAGCGATGGCAGCAGGGAAATGTTCTATTGCATTTGACTGTCCCGCAGGTCCAGCGGAATTGATTGAGCATGGAATTAATGGGCTGTTGGTGCCGGCTGGGGACACTACAGCGTTGGCAGGGGCAATCTCCGAAGCGGTTCGCGATGGAAAGTTACGAGAACGGCTTGGACGCAGTGCCACTCAGATACTGATCTCTCATAGCGAGCAACAGAATTTGAGCAACTGGGTTGAAGTACTGGGCCGAGAGTAATCGACTCTAATTGCGGTAACGTTTATAACCAAACTCTGGGGAATATGTTTTGTGCGGAATAGCAGGTTTTTTGCCAGCCGATGGCGTATCAGGACAAGACTCAATTACCCGGGTTAATGCAATGCTGGCTGCGATTCGACATCGCGGCCCAGATGGAGAAGGGATTTGGCAGTCGAGAGATTGCCGTGTCACTCTTGGCCATCGAAGGCTTTCCATACTGGATTTGTCCAGCAATGGAAGTCAACCAATGCTTTCGAAATCCAGCAGATATGTGATCAGCTACAACGGGGAAATATATAACCATTCTGCTCTAAGAGAAGAATTAGAGCAGTCATGCCCCATTGAATGGCGCGGCACCTCCGATACAGAAACATTGATCGAATGTTTTACCCAGTGGGGTATTGATAAGACGTTGTCTAAAATCAACGGGATGTTCGCTTTTGCACTATACGATCAAGATCTGCGGAAACTTCATTTAGTGCGAGACCGACTGGGTGAAAAGCCGTTGTATTTCGGTGTTATCGGTCGGGCTTTAGTTTTCGCATCTGAACTGAAAGCGATAGTAGAAGGAACGGACACCCGATTTAATTTGAACTTCAGTGCGGTGTCTGATTTCTTACGCTACAACAATATTCCAGCACCAAAAACCATCTACGAAGGTATACACAAGCTTCTTCCCGGGAGCATCGTTACGTTTGATGAATCCGACCTGGAGAATGCTGAGTACGGCAGCTATTGGTCGATAGAGCGAGCCGCTGAGAATGGCTCCAGGAATCCAGTAGAACTTGATCATGCTGAAATAGTTGACGTGCTCGAAACACAGCTTTTGGAAAGTGTGCAATCTCGGATGAATAGTGACGTTCCGCTCGGCGCCTTTCTCTCCGGGGGCGTGGACTCCAGTTTAGTGGTAGCCATGATGAAAGCTACTGGGTCAAAGTCGGTGAATACGTTCAGTATCGGGTTTGAAGAAGAGGCTTATGACGAGGCCCCTTATGCCAGAAGTGTCGCCACCCATCTTGGAACACAACACAACGAGCTTTACGTGAGCGCGTCTGATGCCATTGACGTCATACCCAATTTGTCATCAGTGTGGGATGAGCCATTTGCTGACTCTTCTCAGATACCAACGTATTTGGTATCGAAATTGACGAGACAACATGTGGTGGTCAGTCTTTCGGGCGACGGTGGTGACGAGATGTTTGGTGGCTATCGAAGGTATTGGGAGTCAGTGAATATTTGGGAAAGACTAAACAGAGTGCCTCAAGTTATAAGGAGTCCTGCGTCACGTTTGGGTGCGGCAGTTCTTGGATTAAGAAGAAGCGATAACGCTGCAAACGGTGGAAGGCGGTACTCAGCCAAAGTAGCTCATTGGCGACGTTTACTCGAGTTGGCGTCACTTGAATCGCACCCACATCTCTATCAAGCGATAATGTCCCAATGGCTAAATCCTAAGGAAGTCTTTCCGAGCAATTCAAATTCACCCTACATCATCGAGCGCTTTGACAAAGCAAAAGAAATAGGGCTTCACGACGCTTTCGAACAAATGATGCTGTGTGACGCGTCTACTTACTTGCACGATACCATTATGTGCAAAGTGGATCGAGCCAGCATGGCCGTGGGTCTCGAGGCGAGAGCTCCACTGCTTGATCACCAGCTTGCGGAACTTGCATGGCGAATACCCGTTGAAAGCAAATTGCGCGCGGGTAATGGGAAAATTCTCTTAAAGGAAGTTCTTAAACGCCACATCCCAAACGAATTAATTGAGCGACCGAAAAAAGGATTTTCTTTACCTGTGGGCATTTGGTTGCGCGGCCCACTTCGAGAGTGGGCGGAAGTACTGCTCTGTCCGAAAACACTGGAACAGCAAGGCCTCTTTAACGCGTCCGCTGTCCGAAGGTCGTGGGAGTTGCATCTAAGTGGTCGATGGGACTTGGGTGGTCCGATGTGGAACATCCTGATGTTCCAGTCTTGGCTTCTCGAAAATGCATCAATTGTTTGTGTAGATGGTAGCGCTTCAAGAGGAAGCCTTTGAAATGTGCGGAATTGCTGGTTATGTGGGCACCACGTTAGTTAAAGAATGCGTAGCCGAAGCCATGGCGGCTTCTTTGGAGCACCGCGGACCGGACGACCAAGGTATCTGGACAGATCCGGATTCTGGAGTCTGCTTAGTTCACAGGCGATTATCGATTCTGGATTTATCAGCTAGCGGCTCTCAGCCTATGGAATCTAGCTCGGGTCGATACGTAGCTGTGTACAACGGAGAAATATACAATCACCTGGCACTGCGTTTAGAGCTGGAGGCGTCAACTGGATTCAACAAATGGCGTGGAGGATCGGATACCGAAACGCTCTTGGCATGTTTTGAACATCTAGGTATTAAGCAAGCTTTACACAAACTGAACGGTATGTTTGCAGTGGCCGTTTGGGATCGATCTGAAAAGACGATGACATTGTGCCGCGATCGAGTGGGTGAAAAGCCCCTTTATTACGGTTGGCAGGGGAATACATTTCTATTTGGTTCCGAGCTAAAGGCCCTTCGACAGCACCCTGAGTTTTCAAACCAGTTAGATCGGAATGCATTACAGTTATACATGCGTAGCCGGTACATTCCCGCACCCGCTTCAGTTTATAAAGGGATTTACAAGTTGCCTCCGGGGAGTTTCGTTACCGTAGATCCGAAAAACAGGGCGCGCTCTCCAGAAGTCACTGAACAGTACTGGAAATTCCCTGAGTATGGCAATAATCAGGAGAGGAGTGATACCGAAGCGGTGAATGCGTTGTCCTCTATTCTTGGTGATTCGGTTGAGTCTCAGTGTCTATCTGACGTGCCAATTGGTGCCTTTTTATCCGGAGGAATCGATTCGACCGCTATAGCCAGTTTGATGCAGGAAAGATCAGCAGCTCCTATTAACACCTTTTCTATCGGTTTTGATTTCGCTGAGCTGGACGAAGCTAAATATGCCAAAGCGATAGCAGAACACCTCGGCACGAATCATCATGAGCTATATGTGTCTGCAGCAGATGCGCTTGATGTCATTCCGAAGCTTCCTTCAGTTTACGATGAGCCTTTTGCGGATTCTTCACAGATTCCTACTATCTTGGTATCAAAAATGGCTCGTGAACATGTCACTGTATGTTTGTCGGGTGACGGTGGGGACGAGTTATTCGGGGGGTATAACCGCTACAAGTACGCTGCTCGCTTTTGGACAAAAATTCAAAAGGTCCCAGCGCCGATCCGTAGTGTAGTAAGTTTTTTACTTGACACTGTCGCTATACCATCATCGCAAAGCACCGTTTTTCGTTCTCTATATTCAGCAGTAGACGATAGCAAGGTGCCAATGCTTGGTACAAAATTACAAAAAATTTCCAACACACTTCCAAGTAGTACATTGAATGAGCTGTACGAAAAATTATGTGAAGAATGGCCAGATTCCACTGATGTCCTACTCGGGAGTCAGGATCGACTGGCAACACAAAATCAATGTTTACCAAATCAAGAGAGCCCTCTACGTTGGATGATGCAGCGGGATAGTCAGACATATCTTCCAGGAGATATTTTGACAAAGGTAGACCGGGCAGCCATGTCTGTTTCATTGGAAACCAGGGTGCCGTTTCTATCGCCAGCTGTAATAAGTTTTGCGGCGACACTTAGTGACGATCAACTTATCCGGGACGGAATCACAAAATGGTGTTTACGCGAACTGGTATATAGAAAGGTACCCAGGCGCCTCATTGATCGACCGAAATCGGGATTTGAAATTCCGCTTCATGCGTGGTTACGTGGCGAACTACGTGATTGGGCTGAATCTTTGATAAATAAGGACGCTTTAAATAAAACATCCCTTCTCGACAATGCGGTGGTAAGCAAAGTTTGGAACGAACACGTTTCGGGGCGAAGAGACCACGCAAGTAAATTATGGACCGTTTTAATGTTGCAGGCGTGGCTTTTAAATGAGGACTAAATTAAAACCTATAGTGTTTTTCTTACCGTCTTTCGCCAGTGGCGGCGCAGAGAAAGTTATGATTGGTATAGCCAATCAGTTTTATGCTGACGGTTTGGATGTTCGGTTTGTAGTAGCTTGCGGACACGGACCAGCCGGGTGCCAGCTTAATAAAAATATTCCATTGGAAAATTTGGATCGTGAAAGGTTACTGTTCGCATTGCCAAGATTAGTTCGTTATCTGAAACGAGTAAAACCCGCCGTCGTGTATTCAACTATGATGCACGCAAATATTGTTACATCCGTAGCCAACTTATTATCTGGCCAAAAGGCACGGATGGTTCTTAGAGAGGCAGTCTCCTTAAATATGTTGCGAGAGAGTGTTTCGAATTTCAAATTTTGGTTATGGATAAACCTGGCAAAAATCACCTACAGGCGAGCATTTTGTGTGGTCTGTGTTTCTGACGCTCTCGCTTCTGAATTAGTGGCTGCACAGATTACTCAACGCAAAAACTTAACGACGATCTACAACCCTACGTTTTTAGAGCCGAACCTTGGGGCAGAACAACAAGTCGATGCGGCTCTACAAGAATGGGGTGTGACGAATCCCTTTGTTGTTGCTGTCGGAAGACTGACTGATCAAAAAGCGTTTGATGTATTGATTGATGCGGTGGCAGATATACGTGACCGACATCGTTTGGCTGTTTTGATATTGGGTGAAGGAGGGCTTCGGTCTGAACTGCTTGCGCAAGCCAAAGAAAAAAATGTTGAGCTTTTTCTACCCGGTTACGTGGCCAATCCTGAGTTATATATATCCGCATGTGATTGCTTCGTGCTTACGTCTAAATATGAGGGAATGCCGAATGCACTTATACAGGCCTTAGCGTGCCGCGCGAGGATCATATCAACAGATTGCCCAACAGGGCCCAATGAGCTGTTGGATAACGGCCGGTGGGGTACCTTAATTCCTGTAGGTGATGTAGAAGCTCTTTCGAGTGCGCTTGTGCGCATGTTGGCTAAACCTAAACCTGTTGACCCACAGTTTGGAGAGCTTAGTCGTTTCGATCAAGAACAGTCCGTCAGCCGCTATAAACAGGCCGGTGGATTGTGAAGATTTTGCACATTATCGCAACCTTAGGGCGTGGAGGAGCGGAAGCTGCTCTTTATCGATTAGTCACCAATTCCAATAATCATGAGCATCACGTCGTTTGTTTGTCAAAAGAAGAATATTATGGAACTCAGTTGCTATCGGAGGGCTTTAAAGTTGACAACCTTGACATGCCCAACGGGCGCATATCACTGAGGGGGGTAAGGCGACTTATTTCGATCGTGCGCGAAGACGACATTGATGTGGTGCAGACATGGATGTATCATTCTGATTTACTTGGTGGTGTATTGTGCCGAGTACTTACGTCATTACCAGTAATTTGGGGGATAAGAGTTACCAACGTGAAAAACGTGCGCTACTCATTGAGCTCGCGTGTGGTCTTTGAGCTGTGCAGAAGGCTGTCTATAGTTATCCCACATCATATTATAAGCTGTGCATCAACTGCGAAGGTTGAACATGTGCAAGTTGGTTACCCTGAGAAAAAAATCAGTGTTGTAGCGAACGGTTACGATATCCAAGCATTAAAAGGCGAACCGGAGTTGGCGACACTCGTACGACGCGAGCTTGGCGTAGAGCCAAGTACGTTTTTGATAGGTGTTGTTGCGCGTTGGCATGCTCAAAAAAACCATAGGTTGCTTTTCGATGCGCTTAAGACAGTTGCGCGCTCGGGCATGAATTTCACCGTGGTTCTTGTCGGCACTTACATGAATAAAGAAAACAGAGAGCTAAGCGATCTGATTTCCGAGTCTGGTCTGAATGATCACATAGTACTCGTCGGTGAGAGCGATAATGTTCAGCGTTACTACTGCGCTATGGATGTTCACGTGCTTCCAAGTTTAGACGAGGGATTTCCAAATGTATTGGCTGAAGCCATGCTATGTGGCACCCCGTGCATAGCCACTGATGTTGGGGATGCCTCAATCATTCTCAATAATAGCGGATGGATTATCCCAAGCAATGATTCTGCAGCTTTGACGAGCGCTATATTCGATGCTCATCGCATATTCAACGATAAGCAAGCTTGGCTCACCAAGACGACGCTTTGTCGAAACGTAATTTCCGAGCGCTTTTCTATAGAGGTGATGGTGAAAGGATTCGAGCGTATTTGGGAAACTCAACTAAAAATGAAACGAAGCAGCGAATAATGTGTGGAATAACTGGATATCTAGCTTTCCATACAACAGCGAAAACGGTGTTGGAAGGCATGGTCGGGGCACTTGTGCATCGCGGCCCCGATAAGCAGGCTTTGTGGCATGGGTCCATCGACAACTCGGATTCTACTTCCATTGGGCTGGGGCACACTAGATTAGCGATAATGGACCTCACTGATGCTGGCTCCCAACCGATGGAGTCCCATTGTGGGCGTTTTGTTTGCACGTATAACGGAGAGATTTATAACCATTTGCTCCTTCGTGAAAAACTTGCAATTGAAGGCAAAGAGATCAATTGGCGTGGACATTCGGACACAGAAACACTATTGGCTGGTTTTGAAGCTTGGGGAATTATAGAAACACTGAAACAAGTGCACGGGATGTTTGCGGCCGCTGTGTGGGACAAAAAGAAGAAAAATCTCGTTCTCATGCGCGACAGGATGGGAGAAAAACCACTCTATTACGGTTGGCAGAAAGAGACATTTTTTTTCGGGTCTGAGCTTAGCGCAATTCGCGCTCATCCAGATTTCACATCCGAGATTAATCGAGACGCATTAGCGGATTTTTTAAAGCACAACTATCTACCTGGTTCTGCGTCGATGTATCGTTCGGTGTTTAAAGTGACACCCGGCACGATTTGTATTGTTGACCCAGCGGGTAGAACGTGTGAGGAATCCGCTTATTGGTCGACGGTATCAGAGTTTCAAAAAGTCGATAAAGGTTTGAGCGCTTTAAGTGAAGATCAACTGATCGAAAAAACCAGGCAGACTCTTGGTCGAGCGGTCAAGTCGCAAATGCTGTCTGACGTACCACTAGGTGCGTTTCTTTCAGGGGGAACTGATTCGTCCCTGGTTGCAGCCTTAATGATGGAGCAATCGGATACTCCAATTAATACGTTTACAATTGGATTTGACAATCCTGCTTACAATGAAGCGGAATTCGCCCGAAACGTTGCGAAACATATCGGGTCATCACACACCAGCGTTACCGTATCAGGTCAAGATGCGTTAAATATAGTACCAGAGCTTCCAACTCTCTACGCTGAGCCATTCGCAGACCCGTCCGCTTTACCAACGACAATGCTCGCTCGAATAACGCGTGAACACGTCACGGTCGCCTTGTCAGGCGATGCTGCGGATGAATTGTTCTATGGTTATGAAAGATATGAATTCACTAAAACGGTCTGGAACAAGTTTAGAAAAATACCTGGTCCTGTTAGAGCGATCATTGCAGCCGTTGTCGAGCGAGTGCCATACAGGTTTTGGAACAAATCCTTAACAATTTTGAGTGAGCGAATGCCACGATTGGGTAATCGTGATTTGAACGTGGATAGATTATTAAAAGGGGCTGCGTTACTCCACGCGCCCAATCTCAAATCGCTATACCACCAACTCAATCAACATTGGGATCACTCTCAAGATCTTGTAAATGGTTCATTTGCCAAGGATATAACTCGCGACCTAAGTGCATCGATTGGGACCGGTCTATCAGACTCTGAGTGGATGATGGCCTACGATCTATTGACATATCTCCCTGACAATATACTCGTTAAGGTTGACCGCGCTGCTATGAGTATCTCATTGGAAACCCGGACACCATTTCTTGATCAGGATGTGATGCAGTTAGCTTGGTCGTTACCCGAGAATGTAAAATGCAGGCAAGATGAGCAGAAGTGGGTGCTCAAAAAAACGTTGGAAAAGTACATTCCGAAAGATCTTATATACCGTCCTAAAGTGGGATTTGGGGTGCCACTGGATGACTGGTTACGGGGCCCATTGAAAGAATGGGCTGAAGAACTCCTTAGTGCTGAAACCCTAAATCAACACGGATTCCTTAATACATCGAAGGTAAGAAGTATTTGGATGGAGCATAAGGCTGGGCGGCGCAATTGGGCCTATAGATTATGGGGAGTGCTAGTGTTCACGCAATGGTATGCCAATGAAATAGCTACCGAAGTTTCGAGATCGACACCAATAGCAGCGAAACCAGCTACGTCCGATTAAGTTTTCGATGCAATATATTGACTATTTAGCTTTGGAAATATCGGCCGATATTTACTGAATGAATCAGGAGACTGGTATGAGCCGTACTCAAATTTCATATGTGTTCTTTTTGGCTCTGACTTTGGTTGGTTGTTCTTCGGAAATTGACCACGCTAATCCAAATCAACCATTAGTTGCCAGTACCGTCTCTGCATCCGTGGATAGCACCGATCAAAACACTTTGCAGCTAAATGATGGTATCGACCTGGATTCGCAGTTAGTTAACGCGGAGGTCAATATCGAACTTCAAGAATTGTTGGGCCCAATGACAGACTTGGGCGTGTGCACTGATCAAGTTTCTGATATGTATCTCGCACTTGGCTCTTGGGAACGGGTAACCGAAACTGTCAGCGACGTGAGTGCTACGCATTACTACTTTCATTATGCAGGCGGCATAGGTTACGGGTTTCAACAGTCACGAAACGGCTCTTGCAGTACAAATTACACTGTCTAACTACCCAAGTTGCGTGAGGGGTGTCAGCTATGCTGACTACCTAACCAAAGCGTATACAAGAATACCCAAGTATTCCCTAATAGCCTTAGAGCTATTGTTTAGAGCCTCCGCTTGCGGAATAAATTTCAGAATTGAGTAGTCGTATTCTTTAATCCAGTGATCCGATGGTATTGGGATAGGCTCTAAACCATGTGAGCGGAACTGCTGCATGGCACGTGGCATATGAGACGCTGAAGTAATCAACGCGAAAGAATCCCACCCATTCCTGACTGCGGTTTTACTAAATTCTCTAGCATTTTCAAACGTGTTTCTGCTCTTCGCTTCTCCGAGGATGGCATTTTTGGGGATCCCCCACGATTCGAGTAAATCCACGCTATGTGGAGGCGAGTCTTTGCCCTTGGGTTCCGTCGGATACTCTCCAGCGAGCCAGATTAAGTCGGTTTTGTTGTTCATGTAAATTCGGTGAGCCATTCTTAGCCTGTCCGCACCTGGTCCAAGCTGCGTGGATGGCCTGTGCAAACCTTTAGCGTTGATCCCACCACTTAATAAGATAACGATGTCAAAAGGAGGGGAATCCTGGCTTTCGGCATACACATACTGGCTTTCGAGCGAGATAACCAGACGATCCGAAACAATTGGAGTGCTGAATAACAGTAGGCATACAAACCCTACAGATCCAGCAAGTTGACTGATCGTTTTGTGCGTTCTCCGGAGGAGATAACAAGCTATTAGAAGGGCCAGAGATGTGGTCAAAGGCATTACCAAAATTGGTAACAGTTTTGACATGAATAACCAACTCTCCGACACTCTACAAATTCTCCCAAATTAAGGCAAATAAAATTCAGTTTAAGAGAAGTTTTTCTGCTAGTACGCAGGGCTTCGGTATGAAGGCCCTACGTACAAACTACAGCGAAAGTCACAAACGTGATCCAGACCAAGAGTGCGTACTTCAATCGCACAAACGTTATGTCTTACCCGGCCGCCCAATACAATCATAAACCAACCCAGCTTCCTTCATAACCCGTGGATCATACAAATTCCGCCCGTCAATCACGATATTGGTGCTGAGCGCGTTTTTGATCACCTCATAATCCGGGCTGCGGAATTCGAGCCACTCAGTACATATCAACAATGCGTCAGAACCATCCAGGCAGTCCTGCGCGGTACCTAACAACTCAATACGTTTCTCGTTAGGGTAAAAGTGACGCATCTCTTTCATCGCAACAGGATCATACGCCCGCACACTACCACCAGCTTCCAATATGGCTTCAATCAATACGCGACTCGCAGCTTCTCGCAAATCATCCGTATTGGGTTTAAAGGAAAGTCCCCAAACCGCGAAGGTCTTGCCCTCGATGTTCCCATCGAAGTGCTTCATCAGTTTTTCAAACAGAACGTGCTTCTGGCGGTCATTGACTTCATCGACCGCAGTGAGTAGCTGGGCTGTGTAGTCCACGTCTCGTGATGTAGCGATCAGGGCTTTGACGTCTTTCGGGAAGCACGAACCACCGTACCCACAACCCGGGTAAATGAAGTGATACCCGATTCGAGGATCCGAGCCAATTCCCATGCGCACATCTTCGATATCGGCACCCAAACGATCTGCAATATTTGACAGTTCGTTCATAAAGCTGATTTTGGTAGCAAGCAGAGAGTTTGCCGCGTACTTGGTCAGTTCTGATGAGCGGCGGCTCATGAACACAAGGCTATTCGGTCGGTTTCGAATAAACGGCCCATACAGCTCCTGCATGACGTTCTTGGAATGCTCGTCATCTGTACCCACAACGATGCGATCCGGTTTTCTGAAGTCGGCGATAGCGGCACCTTCTTTCAAAAATTCCGGGTTGGAAACGACGGAATACGTGATGTCTGATCCACGCTTTTCGAGCTCTTCGGTCAAGCGGGCTTCTACACGATCACCAGTGCCTACCGGGACCGTTGATTTTGTGACCACGATTTTGTTATCTGTCATGCGACTGCCGATGGTGCGGGCTACGGCTTCCACGTACTGCATGTCCGCGGAACCGTCTTCGTCCGGTGGTGTGCCTACCGCAATAAACTGTACTTCAGCATGGGCCACTGCGGCATCCATATCTGTTGTGAAGTCCAGACGCTTGGCTTCGACGTTACGCTTGATCACGTCGTCTAAACCAGGCTCAAAGATCGGCACGACACCTTTCTTCAGGTTAGCGACCTTCTTTTCATCCACGTCTACGCACAGCACGTCGTTGCCGACATCGGCTAGGAGTGAGCCAGTTACCAGCCCAACATACCCAGAGCCATAAATCGTAATCTTCATTCTTGTTCCTGAAAATATAAAAGCGGTGTCGAGCTCACACGTCTTGCGAGAGCTCTGTGGTTAGCCCACAAAGTATAGGCATCTTACTAGCGAGTCGACGTGATACCACTTCGTAACCCACAACGCTACACAGTTGTTTACGGCAGTTTCGAGCGAAATTTGAGCCAGTTGATTCGTCGTACAGGTTTAGCGTTCGGTTTTACTGACAATGCCGTTGGATCAAACGCTGTGCGGCTGCTCAATTAACCGAGAGTAACGTCATATAAATGAAAGTGGCGTCATAATTCCGCCTCGAATCACGGTACAAACAGTTGAGTCAGAAATACGTCAGTTCAATAGTGCCGCAGCGTCAAAAAATTTTGTTGAGCAGATGTGCGGCGTGAATTGCGTAGTTACCGCGACGAATTAGAAAACAATAGTTACTTCTTATTCCTCGAGAACCCGCTTGGCATTAGATGATGTTTTGTGAGATTCGAAATTTGCCAGGGGCGCGTTAAGTTACGGCAAGCCGACTTTTTATAGCAGCATCCTGAGCAGCCTCCAAGCTAGCCACATCATTCAAGTTCAAATAAAAGCCTGACATGTCGTAGGCCCCAACTTTACTCCCTAGACGTATTAGGTCATCCACGAAACTCACAAAATCCAGGCTACTACGGCCCTTATCAAATGCGTCTTCCAATAGATCCAACACTGTCGGGGCGACTAGGAAAGAAGCCATCCCGAGAAGGTCGTTAGGTAACGAAACCGGGTTCTCTACCAGGCGAATAATTCGATCACCGTCTTTTTCAACGGAGAAGTTTTTGGCAATAACTGATGGGTCTTCCACCGACTTAACCGGAACGTACACACTGAATTCATCCAGATTAGCGCTTGCCAACTTTCCTATGTTGGAGTCTAGATAAAATTCATCGGCGAGCATTACGCAGGCTGCTCGGCCTGCCAGATAAGACTTTGAAAGCAGCACGGACCAGGCCCAACCTTTATCCAAGTGCTGATTCTCAACATAGTGCAAGCGAACGTTGAATTTTGAACCGTCCTCGAAGTAGGACGTTATGGAATCACCCATGTAACCCAGGATGATTACAATCTCATCAATGCCCATCTCGTCGCGCATCAGTTCGATATGCCGCTGGATGTTCGGCTTACCGTCTATGAGAAACATACCTTTATGCACTTCATAGGTGTACGGTCGTGCACGTACACCGCTGCCTGCGGCTGGAATAACACCGATAATTGGCTTAGACACGTTTGCCCCACAGTGAATTTTCTGAATAGAAGTCAAGCAATGTTCTGCTCAAAGCATCGATATCTGTAATCTCTGATCTGCTTTGCATCAGATGCTTACTCAGTTTCAAGTTAGCGATTTCCAATTTCGAGCGTATGGCTACATCCTCAATGTCGCGGATATCTGCAACACCGGCTATTCCTATTGTGCGACGGGCCATTGAGCAGGCTGCAAAACCAATGGCGTCTTGTAAAGTTTCTATAAGAAACCTCGTTCTGAAATCTCCAAGACCTTTATCTGACAGTAATGATTTTTCAGATAGGGTCGAGTCGTCTGTCTTTTCAGACCAAAGTTCGAGAAAACGCGATTCAAACGTATTCCAGATCACAGGGATCTGGCTCAGTATCCAATCTTGATAGTGTTTGCCCCCGTTGCGTTCACAGTGAGCCGTACAGCAGAGGATAAAATTACTAATTATTTTCCCCACGTCGAAACTGATTGGTCCAAAAAAAGCGAACTCCGGATCAATAACAAACGTTTCATGTTCATTGACCATAACCGATCCGCTGTGAAGATCACCGTGTAATAACGCCTCAGCTTTGCTGATGAATAATTGCTTGAAGTGCAGTACGTCAGTTTTGTATCTCTCGTCGGTATGAATGTTTTCCTCTACCCAACGATCGGTAGCCGGGTTGGAGTAGTTACTCTCATGCGGCTGAAATGGAAATTTAAAAATGAAGTCTTCGGTTAGCTTACAAAGTTCTGTATTGAGGGTAAAACGATGCATCATCTCCCGACGCTTAGCGCTGTCCATTGACAACGCGCTGGTTTTAAACAACGTATCCGCGAGAAAATGCCCGATATGACTTCCAACGTTGGGGTATTCAACACCTTCAATCATTCCTGAGCGAAGGATTATGTGCTCGTTCAGGCACTGCATGACGACCGTACTCATTGCTTCATCAGCGTGAATGACGGTAGGAACGAATTGCGGCACTAAGTCGTTGTGAGCAGACAGTGCTCGAATTTCATACAGCATCCGCTCTCGACCTAAAGGCCAGGCTTCACCCGCCATCCTGAGATACGGCACGGCTTGCTTAACGATGATGCTTTTCGCATCATCGGTCCGACTGCTAACTTTGTAAACGTAATTTAAATTGCCGTCACCAATTTCCGTAATCGATAGATCGTCACAGTTCCCAATGTGATCACTGATATTCGGGATGGTGCTTAAGTAAGCGGGTAGAAGGTTTGGCTCAAGAATGTAATAGCCAGCCTCGTTGTTCTTACTGTTACTCACTGCGCTGCCACCGCGTTGCCATCGCGTCCATACTTGGTGGGTTTTGAACGACACCCGAATTTTCAAGTTCTTTTAATATTCGTTCGTGAACAACCCCGTTGGAGACTAATAAATCCGTCTTGTTTAAGTTCCATGGATTACCATTGAAATCACTGACACGGCCTCCGGCTTCTTGCACTGCGAGTACCCCAGCAGCCACGTCCCACGGTGAAATGTTGAGAGTGGTAAACCCATCCACTCGGCCGGCGGCTACCATGTAGCATTCGACGGCAGCAGAACCGATCTTTCTGAAGTCCTTTATCTGTGAGTGGAGCGCATATTCCATTTTCGAAAAACGATCGTTGCTTTTCTCTCCGCCAGGGCAACCAACGATGTATGTTTTTTCAAATTCTGCGGTTGTTGACACATTGACTTTGCGGCCATTCAGTGTGCAGCCGTGTCCCTTCCTGGCAACCACCATCTCTTCCATAAACGGGGAAAAGATGACCCCGGTTATTGGCTCATTTTCATAAACAAGACATATGGAGACGGCGAAGAACGGATTGTGATTTAAAAAGTTACTGCTTCCATCCAACGGGTCGACAACCCAGGTGTAGGGGCTGTTGTTATCTATTAGACCCGTCTCTTCCGTCAGTAGGTTGTGAGTGGAGCATTCTCGGCTTATGACTTCGATGATGGCTTTGTCGGCCTCGTAGTCATTCGACGAGGTAACTTCTTTAGACAAGCTTCTATTGCCCACCGACAAAATCTCGTCACCATAAACCGATGCCTGATGCCGACGAAAATTTCCGAGTAGGGTCTCACCCGCCTTTGTAGCCGCCTTTACAGCCGTGTCCGCATAAAATTCCACGTGATACGCTTCCGATCTCTATCCGACACTAATGAATTAGCATCTGGTGGTGATAGGCCGTTATCGGCAAAAATTCCCAAACTATGAGGCTTACGAAGGGCTCACACCAACCAAACATTCTCGTTTGCCGGGAGGGCCCGGTCGTCGCGTTACGTGTAAGCCCGCGCCCACCATCGCCCGGCGTACAGCCCCTTTTGCACAATAGGTTGACAGTGTTCCACCCGAGCTCAGCAACTGGCCTAGGCAGCATATTATTTCACTGGTCCAGCATTCAGGGTTGCTATCGGGACTGAAGGCGTCCAAATAAATAGCGTTAAAATATTGACGATCAGTTTCTGGTGCTTGCGTCATGTGTGTGATGGCCGTGGGAATGTCTTCGTGCCAAACGCTGAGTTCTGTCAAGTCGTTTATATAGGTTCGTGCCTGCTTGCTTTCAACACGCTGGGCTTTTTTGATAGAAGCCAAAAACCGTGTGACGGAAGCCTCGCTGAATTGCCCTAGCGCGCGTTCAATGATGCGCTCGTCTGCAAAATCATTCTCGATTCCGACGTACATTAACGATGCGCCGATTCGCTCGGCGGCTTCAGCAGAAAGAAGGGCGTTCAGGCCTAGACCCAACCCTAATTCGAGAACTCGGAATGGAGCCTCGTCGCCTTTCGAATCTGCTCGCTGCTTCAGGCCGTCGATAACCCGGCCACCATCAAGAAATACATGCTCGGATTCGGTTCTAGCGCCATGGATCGAATGGTACGTTTGACCGTACCGTGCTGAGTGCAGTGTCAGGGATCCGTCCGCTGTCTGGACGAGTTCGTCTTTGTCGCTCAAAGAGTTCGCCATCTCTGCTTACGCGAGATTAGAAAAAACACTATGCGCGGACCGTTTCAGCGTACTACGGGTGGCAGGGCTTCCGACTAGGGTAAGAGACTTTGCTCTTATCGCCTGTCGCGACAGTGTTTTTGGGGTAATTTCCGGGTTTCGATGTTGCAAACTGCAGGTCTTATCAACAACCCACCAACCGCCGCTGCAACGCCTCACATCGTTCAGCAAAACGCTGTGTGCTAACCGGCATTGGCACACGAGCCCGCGCAACCCAGTTGATCAAATTCCGCCCGGCAATCAGCGTTTGGTGCGCATTCTCAAGCACGTATTCGCACTCTCGGCTACTGGTCTTGGTGACCTGTGGGGCGAGTGCGGCGAGGTGTTCGCCGGTAGCTACAAACCTGGGCCAGATATGAAAGATGCACGGGTCACTTTTCATCGTTTCGGTTTCTTTCTTGGCAGCGGTTGCGAATGCTTCTACACGCTCTACTAGATTCGGAAATTCGGCTCGGGTGCTGAGGGTTTTGACCAGTAAATCCGCCAGAAAATCAATGTTGGCCATGGTTTGAGCCACTTTGATAAAGCGCGACTCGTAGTACTTCTCTACCGGCAACGTGAATACGCGGAACGGTTCGCCCCAGAGTTCGTCGATGCCTTCTTCACCGCTGTGGTGTTTGACTTGTTTTCCAAGCTCCAGCGCTTCCTGGAAGCAATCGCCGCAGGCCTGCATTAATTCGTTGTCTCGACTAAGGGTGACGCCTTGCTCTTCCAACTCCACGATGCGGGTAAACAGGTCGGTGGCTCGATTGAACAGGGCTCCTGCCAACATCGCGGCGTTGACGCGTTTCATGGCGGGGTCGCTCTGATCTTCGTAAGCTCGCCTGGCGTCGTCTAAGCGTCTGCCTGGCGTGTTGATGCCGGGCTCTGTGTGATGGAAGGCGCGGCGGGTTAGGGAGTCGATGAGCTGCTGACGTGCGGCCCAGGAATCTTCCAGCGGTGCGTAGTAACGAACCCAATAGCCATCGTAGTAAATGCATTCGGTGCCATCAATAATCTGACGCTCACCGTTTACCGCGGGGCTGACCGCTACCACCGAGGGTGCCGACGTGTCTGTCGGTGCTCGATTGAGGGTGCTGTTTAGAAGGGTCGTACGTTGTGCTTCGGCTATAGCCATCCGCACTCTCTAAGACTCAAGATGGGGCGAATTATAGCCATGTCCACTACCCAATTTGTTCGTTATTTTCATGACAGTGCAGGGGCTGTCAGAGTGTTGCTGCAAGCTGTTGATTTTGCTCGAAGCGCGTGTTTGTGCAATTGGTCACAAATTCACCAATTGGATGCATCGCGTTGATCAGAGGATCGAGTACGGATCTTGCTGGTACCGGTTCATAGAACTGCAGGTGGCCATTCATGGCCGGCATCAAACCTTCTGTGAGCGTTAATGAAAACCCATTTCAATGAATTGCGCAGTCCCCAACTGCGAACCTGGTTGTTCAGTGCAATGGTTGCGGTTGGGCTGGTCACCGCAACAGGATTTCCGGCGGCGTCCGCCTGGGCTCAGAGTGACAACACGGGTGACCCAGCCGCTGACCCAGGCACGGACACCACATCAACGGGCGATCCAGCAGCGCCGGACAACACCACGCCAGGACAATTAACGGTTCAGCTGAGTGGTACGGCAACGGCGAATAACGATACCGAATTACAAATTTCACCACCCCAGTTTGATACAGGCCTTATTGAGATTGGTAGCTCCACTTCTCAAACGGTGATGATCAAGCACGCGGGTGCTGCGAATTCGCCGAGTATTCAAATTAATGAAGCTGAGCTATTCGGTGGCACACCGGATGAGTACGCCGTGGACTTCAACGGATACACCACGCTGTTCCCCGGTGATGAGGTGGCTGTGAACGTAACATTCACCCCCATCTACCCCGGTGACAAATCGGCGGGTTTACGCATGAATGTGGACGGGCTCACTGCGCCTGTCGTTATGATGTTCAAAGGTAAATCGCGATTCCCACTGACCAGTGACTTGTTGAATTCAGTCGATTCGATTAACTTCGGTCAAACCTTAGCCGGTACTGCGACGACAAAAAACTTTACGTTAACTAACGATGGTGACCCCACAGCACCGGCTGTCAATATCAGTTCGTTTACTCTTTCAGGACAGAACCCGAATTCTTTTGAGTCGAACTTTACGCCAACGACATTGCAGCCTGGTGATGCGTTGAACGTAGCTGTATCGATTAAGAATAACGTGACAGGATTTAATCAGGCGTTAGCAACGATCGAACACGATGGTAACAACGATGCTATCGAAATCTTATTAGAAGGCACCAAGGTCGCGGCAGGCTCAGTACCGATTTCATTTTCTACCAGTAAGTTAAACGGTGCATCGATAACACGAGGCACAGCAGCGCAGTTTGGTCCTGACGGAAAGTTCTATGTCACCGAAATGGATGGCGCAATCAAGATCTATAACATCCAACGTAATGGCAAGGACAACTACTCGGCCACGTTGACACAAACAATCAACTCTATTTCCCAAACTCCGAATCATAATGATGACGGTACACCAGCAAACTTGGGTAACAAGCGATTGGTAACCGGCATACTCGTCGTGGGTACTGCAGCAACGCCTATTATTTATGTTGCTTCCAGTGATCCGCGTCAGGCAGCGGGCCCATCGGGTCATGATTCGGGTTTAGATACTAACTCCGGTATTTTGCACAAGCTAACTAAAAGCGGTAATAACTGGATAAAGCAGGATTTAGTAAGAGGTTTGCCGCGCTCTGAGGAAAACCATGTACCTAACGGTATGGTGCTGCAAGGCAACACGCTGTACTTGGTAACGGGCGGTCACACCAACGAAGGCGCACCATCGAATAATTTCGCGTTCACACCCGAATACGCCTTAAGCGCAGCGGTACTGGAAATTGACTTAGCGGCCATCGGTAATTCCACTTACGACCTGCCTACGCTGGATGATGAAGACCGGCCGGGTGTTAACGATGCTAACGATCCGTTCGGTGGCAACGATGGCAAAAACCAGGCGAAGCTAATTCCAACAAGCCCCGTGAAGGTGTTCTCTACCGGTTACCGCAACGCCTATGATCTTGTCATGGCGAGCAACGGCAAGATGTACACGTTTGATAATGGTCCGAACCCACCGTGGGGTGGTCCGCCAATTGGTAACTGCTCTAACCAGGTATCAGAGGGCGGTGGGTTCCATCCTGATCAATTGCACGTGGTGTCGCAGGGTTCTTATGGTGGTCATCCAAACCCAACACGTGGTAACAAGAGCAATACGTTTAATGCATCGAACCCGCAAACCCCGATTGAAGGTCCTGCGAATCCGGCTGACTGTAACTACAAAGCCGCAGGCCAGGGCGATGGTTCTTTAACGACGATCTTGGGCTCCACCAATGGTATGACGGAATACACAGCCAGTAACTTCTTTGGTCAGTTGCAAGGCGATTTAATCGTGTCATCGTTTAACAAGAAGATCACTCGCGTTGTGCTGACACCCGATGGAAATGGCGTTGCCAGTAAGCAGGTATTACTGGATAACTTTGGCACAGCGCCGCTGGATATCACATCGCAGGGGGATAACGACCCATTCCCAGGCACTATGTGGATCATCGATAATATCGATCAAGATATTCTGGTTATGGAACCAAGTGATTACTGATTGAGTTGAGTATTTCTTTCGCGTACGTTGATGCGAAGACATTGATAAAGGACACCGTCACTGAAAAGACGGTGTCGACCTAACCCGCTATGACTTGTCAATAGCTAATTAAAAAGCTCAGTGGCGTGGTAATCTGCGCCACCCATGAGCCTACAGTACAACCCCACATCTGCGATCAAGCATGTAACGCGCGCTGACCCCGTCATGGCTGACCTGATCCGCCGGGTTGGGCCATATCGCTTGGAAACAGAGTTTGCGCTTAGCCCGTTTGAAGCCTTGCTCAGAGCCATCGTGTATCAGCAGCTCGCTGGCACTGCTGCCGCTGCTATTCATACTCGTTTGTTAGCACTTTTTAGAGGGCCTGTCACACCTCGAAAAGTACTGAACAAGGACGAAGCCACGTTTCGTTCGGCGGGTCTGTCGCGGAATAAGACGCTGGCAATCTATGATCTTGCTGAAAAGTCTCTGGATGGAACGGTGCCGAGTTTGGATGCAATTCACCTGCTGGATGACGACGCACTTGTAGATCGATTGACGTCAGTTCGTGGTGTTGGCCGGTGGACGGTAGAGATGATGATGATCTTTACTTTAGGTCGCGCTAATGTATTGCCGGTAGCTGATTTAGGGATACGAAAGGGTTACCATTTCGCGTACAACACAGCCGAACTACCTACTGCTGACGAGTTGGTATTTATGGCGCGCCACAGACTCTGTGGATTGGCGACTCGAACCTTCCG
>JAHDDJ010000286.1 GCA_020629385.1 Erythrobacter sp. | reverse complement strand
TCAGGTGATTAAGACTGGTTTCATACGAACTTCTTTGCTCGCACTAACAGTGGCGCTCGTTCCGGCCGGCTTGGCTGCGCAATCGGCGGAAGAAGGGCAGCCGGAAAACCTCATTCCCGAAAAGCCGGAAATCGTCAGCGAGCCGGTTGAAGCGGAAGATACGGTTGTCGTGGCGCAGGAAGTTACCCAGGCGCTCGACAGCATGGCTGAAGAGCGCGAACCGATGCAGCAAAGCTGGAGCGCTGAAAATGCGCGTGCGCTTGCCGCGATCATCGAGGGCATAGGCGAAGAAGGGTTGATGCCCGCCGATTACAATTTGTCCGGCCTGCGCGAGGCGATCCTTGCAGGAGACCAACTGAAACTCGACCAGACGGCCAGCCTGTCTTTCCGCTATCTGGTGGAAGATTTGCGCGATGGCCGCACACCTATGAATGGCCGGAAGCAGTGGTTTGTGTTCGACCCCGATCAGGACCGCTACCCCACCGGCAAACTGATGTCCGATGCCCTTACCAGCGGCGATATGGCGGGAACTCTGGCGCGGATCATGCCGGAACATCCCGATTATTACCGGTTGAAGGAAGAACTGGCGAAAACGCCCGCGACCGACAGCAAGCGTTTCAAGCTGATTCAGGCCAATATGGATCGCTGGCGCTGGTTGCCGCGTGATCTGGGCAAGCAATATCTGATGACCAATGTGCCGGAGTTCCAGCTGCGTCTGACGGTGAATGACAAGATCGTCCGGACCTATCGCACTGTGGTAGGCAAGCCCGGACGCACCGCCACGCCGCAACTCGCGGAAAGCGTCGAAGGTGTCATCTTCAACCCGACCTGGACGGTGCCGCAATCCATTGTAAAGGGAGAAGGCCTGGGCGCGCGTGTGCTCAACAATCCGGCCTGGGCGCGGGCGAAAGGCTATAAGGCGACGCGTGGCGCCAATGGCTGGGTGACGGTTGTCCAGCAACCGGGTCCGACCAATTCGCTGGGCCTCATGAAGCTGGATATGCCGAACCGTCATGCGATCTTCTTCCACGACACACCATCGCGTCATCTGTTCAAGAACAAGATGCGCGCGCTTAGCCATGGCTGCATCCGCACGGAGAACGCGACCACATTGGCGATTACACTGGCAATTTTGCAAGGTGGTCTCACCGGCGATGAAAGCGCGGCAAAGCTGAAGTCAGGCAAATACACCAAAGTCGGCTTCAAGCAGACCATGCCTGCCTACATCACCTATTTTACCATGGCGCAGGACATCAATGGCGAGCTGATGACATTCAGTGATATTTATGGCCGCGATCAGGCTGTGCTGGATGCGTTTGATGCTCCGCGTAAAGCCAATCGCAGCCGTGTGACCGGTGAACAGATTATCCCGATCGAGAATGATCCGCGCGATTTGGTCTAGGCACCGCCAACTGGTTTAGACTGCCAAAGGCGTCAGTAGACGCCGGGATTGGCGCGCTGAATCACATCGGGAATATCGCGCTGCAAGATTTTTAGATCGGCAGGCGCTTCTGTTGTCGGGGGCGGGGCAATCGTGCCATCGGGGAGCAGACCCATGCTTTCCGCGTGGATGACGCGGCCGCCGCCAAGCTTTAGCAAAGCCAATTTGAATTCTGCATCGCCCATCGCGAAGCAGCCATTGGAGCGCCCGAGACGTCCCCATTTTGCCAGATGTTCCGGCTCTGCATATTTGGCGCGATGCATGACGATGGCCCGGTCGAGCGCATTGGAGTTGGTCGGGTCGAGACCTTCCAGCCGGATCGATGTGCCATAGCGCCCCGTATACCAGCCAAAGGTCGCGTAGGTCCCCTCGCTCGTGCAGTGCGAGCCATATGTATTGCTGAACCAGTTTAGCCAGCCATCATGCTCGGGATCGGATCCGTCACCGTGGCTGACCAGATGGGACGTTACCGTACCCTGCTCCATATTCACAAAGTGGAAGCGCGGCTGCGAGGAATGCAGGCCGAAATCGGCAATCCCGACATAATCATTACGCCACAGCATCTCGCCAGCCTTTGCTTGCGCACGCTTGGCCATTTCAACCAGTTTGGCATTTCGCGCAGGTCCGGTCCGTGCCTGCGCGGGCAACAGCACGGGTGCAGCCACCGCTGCGCCGGCTACAAGAGTACCTTTGATAAGATCGCGTCTGTTCATACTACAATGTGTAGCATAGCATTGGCTAACTGGCAGGTGAATGGAATTTTCGAAATGAATCGATTTCTTGGTGCAGTCTTGGGTGCGGCGTTATGTGCCTCGGTTCCGTCAGCGGCGGTATCTGATGAGGCAACGCCGATGAGCGCGCTTACTTTGCAACGATTGAAGAATAACAGCGGGATCACGTTGCAGTGGATCGGCTGGGAAGAGCGCGGAGAGGTGGTGGCTCGTTCTGTCAGAGGAACAACCTATCTTTCCGGCGGTCAAATTGACAAAAGCGGTCCAGGGACGCTTTGGCTTGATGGCAAGGTGATCGAGGCAGGGGATGACTATTTCATCTTCGACGGCCTGATCCGCATTTCCAGAACGCCCGATGCGGGCCGCGAATGTGTACAAAACAAGCAATGGCGCTTCGCAATTACCCAGAACCGCAAATATTACCGGCTGCGCGAATTCGAATGGTGCGACAGGCTTACGGATTACATCGACATATATTTCTAAGCGCTGGCGAAGCGGGCGTTTTCATCGGCCATTGCCAGCATTGACCGGGCATGGCGCGCGGCCACTTCGTGCTGGTCATCGCCATATCCACCGCCCAATGCGCTGGCGATCGGAAGACCCCGTTTGCGCGCCTCGCTGACCACAAAGCGGTCGCGCAGCTGGAGCCCCTCATCGCTGAGTGCAAGACGGCCGAGCTTGTCATCGCGGTGTGGATCGACGCCTGCCTGATACAACACAC
>JAHDDJ010000285.1 GCA_020629385.1 Erythrobacter sp. | reverse complement strand
ACGAACCACACCATATCGGCGTCTTGCTCGATCGAACCCGATTCGCGCAGGTCGGACAGCATGGGTGTCTTGTCTTCGCGCTGTTCCACGGCGCGGCTGAGCTGTGACAGCGCGATCACCGGAACTTCAAGCTCCTTGGCCAAGGTTTTCAAGCCGCGGCTGATTTCCGAGATTTCATTCACCCGGTTATCATTGGCGCGGCCCGAGCCCTGCAGCAGCTGCAAATAGTCGACGATGATCAGCCCGATATCATGCTTGCGTTTCAGGCGGCGCGCGCGGGTGCGTAGTGCCGCGATGGTGAGTGCCGGGGTGTCGTCGATAAACAGCGGCAGCTCCGCCAGACGCTGGCTGGCAAAGCTCAATTGCTGGAAATCCTCGCGGCTGATCTTACCCATGCGCAAGGCTTCGGAGGAAATCTTGGCCTGTTCGGACAGGATACGCGTGGCCAGCTGGTCCGCGCTCATTTCCAGGCTGAAGAACGCCACCGGCGCACCGACAGTATCCTCGATCCCGTCGGCCATATCGCGCAGATAACGGTCTGCGCAGTTGAACGCGATATTGGTGACGAGCGAGGTTTTGCCCATGCCCGGACGCCCGGCGAGAATGATCAGGTCGGAATCGTGCAGACCGCCGATTTTCTGGTTGATGCTGGTCAGGCCGGTGGTCTTGCCCGAAATATTGCCGCCCGAATTGATCGCGCTTTCGATCATGCCGAGCGCCTTGTGCGATGCGGCGGAGAAGCTGGAGGCTTCGTTCTGCCCGCCGGCACCTTCGGCAACCTTGAATAGAGCTGCTTCTGCCTCTTCGATCTGCTGCATCGGCGCGACATCTTCGGATGTGTCGAGCGCGCCCTCGACCAATGTCCGGCCCACCGTCACCAGTTCGCGCAGCAAGGCGAGGTCGTAAATCTGCTCGGCAAGCTCACGCGGGGCAAGCAGGCCTTGCCCGTCTGCGGTCAGCTTGGCGAGATAGGTGATCCCGCCCAGTTCCTTCAGCGCCTCATCCGCTTCGAAATAGGGTTTGAGCGTGACCGGTGTGACCACCGCACTGCGATCCAGCAGCGTCAGGATGCGATCATAGACGCGCTGATGCACCGGTTCGAAAAAATGTTCGGGCCGAATCGGGATCGGCAATTCCTCGATCACCCGATTGTCGATCAAGACAGCGCCGAGAAACGCCGCCTCCGCCTCGATATTCGAGGGGAGCGTGCGGCCGGGCAAAGCATTGTTCCCGTCCCCGTTGGCGTTTTCGACATCGGGGCGGACCATAAGATCGTTGTCGGACATGGCTGCCTTTTGCGCATCCGGACCGCTCTTCGGCAAGGGCCAATCGTAAATTTCGGGTGCGTCTTTGCCGCAGTTGCTTGTGGATAGTGGGGATGACTGCAAATGCGCTTGCACTGTGCCTGCTGCATCTGCGAAAGGTGCGGCCCATGCCCGATTTCCGTATCGCCCATATTGCGCTCGACGAGGACACGATTCTGTGGCGCAATGCCGATGTCGAACAGGAACGGCGCGTGGCAATTTTCGACCTGATCGAAGAGAACGTGTTCAAGCCGGTCCGCTCGGCGGACAAAGGGCATGACGGGCCGTATCATCTGAAGCTGGCGGTGCAGGACGGTCGGCTGGCGCTGACGATTTCGACGCCGCAGGATGAATTGCTGGAAACGCTGATCATTGGCCTCGCCCGGTTCCGCCGTCCGATCCGCGAATATTTCGCCATTTGTGACAGCTATTATCAGGCGATCCGCAAGGCTACTCCGGCGGAGATTGAAACCATCGATATGGCGCGGCGCGGGGTCCATAATGGCGCGGCGGAATTGCTGCAGGAACGGCTGGAAGGCAAAGTCGAAACCGATTTTGCAACCGCCCGCCGTCTGTTCACGCTGATCTGCGTGTTGCATATCAAGGGTTGAGCGAAACATGGCGCGCAAGAGAAAGCCGAACTGGGTGCTGCGGCTGGTCAGCTTGCTGATTTTGGTCGGGGCTGGCGTTGCGGCGTGGTTTTGGTGGGAAGTGCAGCGCTGGACACCGGAAGAAAGCGCCTATCCCGACCAAGGCGCGCTGATTGCGCAGCATCATGGTCTGGTCAATTTCAACACCCTATCCGCCATCGGCGCTGATTTCGTCTATCTGGAAGCGAGCATAGGCACTGACGGGCTCGACAGCCGCTTTGCCCGCAACTTTGCCGCCGCAGGCGAAGCAGGGCTGGATGTCGGCGCAGTGCATCTGTTCGATCCGTGCAAGCTTGCCGATGGGCAGACAGCCAATTTCGTCACCGTGGTACCGCGTTCCGGCGACCTCTTGCCGCCTGTCATCTCCCTCGGCCGAACGGCGGAAAACTGCCCCAAGAAAGTCAGCGACGCCGCAGTGGAAAGCGAATTGATGACGCTGATCAACCAGATCGAGAACCACAGCGGCAAGCCGGTGATCCTCAAGATTAAACCGCAATTCGAAGCGGCCTATGGCATATCCGCACGGCTCGAACGCAATCTGTGGGTCAATCGCACGCGGTTCGCACCGGACTATGCCAAGCGGCCATGGCTGCTATGGTCGGCGAACGAGCAATTGCAAAGCGAAGCGGCGGATGAGCCGATTGAATGGGTTGTCGTTCAACCATAAGGAGCACAGCGTGACGGATGAGGAACTGATCAAGGCCGCGCGCGATGCGTCACGCCATTCCTATTCGCCCTATTCCGACTATGCGGTGGGGGCAGCCTTGCGCTTTGCCGATGGCAGCGTGGTCACCGGCACCAATATCGAAAATGCGAGCTACGGGTTGGCGCTGTGTGCGGAAACGGTCGCAGTTTCCAAAGCCATGGCTGACGGCGTGCGCGGCGGGCTGGAAGCGGTCGCGGTGACAGGGCCGCTGGACAAGGGCGGCGATGCGCCGAT
>JAHDDJ010000284.1 GCA_020629385.1 Erythrobacter sp. | reverse complement strand
CTGCCGCGGTTGTAGGATTGGGTGTGGGTCTGCTTTCGACCCTGAGGCGGACGTTCGAGAAAAGTTCTGCTTTGTGACCTAATCTCAGCCATTGGTGTCCTTGAAAGTCATGTCCGAAAGTGGTCTCCCAATTGCCAAAATCGAACGACTGAAACTGGGAGCGAAAGCGGACAAAGCGTCGCCGGCTTTTCCAAGGTATCAAAGGCATTCAACAAAGTGCTCTACAGTAGGCTCGCGTCCTGCATCAAAGAGAACTGCGGCACCGATCGAAAAGCGAAAGCCACCGGGATGCGGCACGCCGTCTATGATACCTTTGGAAATCATCTCTTGCGCAGCTGACTGCGGCAGCGTCGTCAGAATTTCGGTCTTCTTGGCCAGTTCGATACATGCGGCCTGACTGAGTAGACGGTAGTGGGGGACGCCGTTCTTTTCAAGCAATTCACGAATATCAGCAGGCAGCGATTGTTCGAACATTCGGTCATATCCGGCGAGAGCCCAGTCATATTGGATTACCTCGGAAAGAGTGTGCGAGCGCGAGCTCACCGGATGGCCCTTGCGATGAATCATCCAATAAGGTTCGTCGATCACATCTGTAACCCTCATGCGATCTTTGTGAGGCAGCCCCGCGAGGCTGGCATGGTGATAGATCAAAAGATGGATTCGACGTTGCAGGAGCTCTTCGGCCGCGAGATGTGGCGGCATGGTGGATACGTTGATCCGCGTCCTGGGGTAAAGCTGGGCAAACCTGACAATTGCCGGATGGATCATGCTCTCGATCACTCCCGGACCGCTGACGATGTTGAGTTCATGTTCCCCCGCCGAAACGGAACCACGAACGCTTGCCGCAAATGCCAATAGCTCAACCGCTTGCGGGTAAAGCTTCTTGCCTGCCTCGGTCGCCACGACCGTACGGGTTGTCCGGTGGAACAGTTGCGATTCCCAATCCGCTTCGAGAAGCTTGATGCTCTTTGTGAGCGCCGAATGGGTCAGACCCAACTCTTCGGCTGCCGCGGTGAAGCTCAACAGTCGATAGACCGCTTCGAAATGGCGCAAGAGGCGAAGGTCGTCCATATGTTCCTATTAGTAACAACTTTGGCCTTATTACTCAATTTTGTTCAGCAGCGACCTCAAGTAGATCGAATGGAAAAGATCGGGAGAGGCCAGTTATGACGCTAGAGAACATCATAAGTTCGAACATCGCGATGATCGTGATTCCGCTCTATTTCGCGGCAATCATTGGCGAGTCTGTCTTCAACCACCTCTTTCATGAACGCGGCGTTGGGGACATGAAGGACAATGGCGTCTCGATGGGCATTGGCCTTGTTAGTGCCGTGACCAATGGCGCGACCGCATTCATATCCGTAGGCGTCTTGTTCTGGGTTCAGCAATTCCAGCTTTATGCCATTCCGCTCACTGTCGTTTCGCTGGTCGTGTGCTTCATTCTCGATGATTTGCGCTATTATTGGCACCACCGTATTGCGCATCGGGTGCGCTGGGTGTGGGCAATGCATGTCACCCACCATTCCAGCACCCAGTACAATTTCTCGGTTGCCTTGCGTCAGGGCTGGACCAAGCATTTTACCGGAACGATGATGTTCAAAGTGCCGCTGGTTTTGATCGGGTTCGATCCGGTGGTCGTGCTGTTCTGCGGAGTGATAAACCCGACCTACCAGTTTTTCCTTCATACGGAGCTGGTTGGCAAGCTTCCGCGCTGGTTCGAAGCTGTCTTCAACACGCCATCGCATCACCGCGTCCACCATGGCCGTAACCCGCAATATCTTGACGCGAACTACGCTGGCACGCTGATTGTCTGGGACAAGATGTTCGGCACATTCGTGGCTGAAGAGGAGAAGGTCGATTATGGCCTGGTGAAGAACCTCGAAACGCTCAATCCCTTCATCATCATCTTCCATGAATATTGGGGTATCCTGAAGGATGTTTCTCAGCGAGGCATCACACTTTGGCAGCGTATTCTCTATCTGCTTGCACCCCCGGGCTGGTGCCATGATGGATCGCGGCTGACATCGGAGCAGATCAAGGCCGAACACTTCGCGGCGCAATCGGTTGGCGAAGCCGAAGAGCCAAACGATAGCCAAGAGCCTTCCACTTTGCTGGTAAAGAGCTGATATGCCCGCACCGCATTACGCCCTGTCCGAAGCGCTGATCGTGTTGGTTGGCGTCTGGTCTGTATTGCAAATGGCGCGGCGTGGGATGCTGTTCGGTGCGCTCGGTATTGCCATATTCAGCGTTGCTGCTGGCATCGGTGTCATTCGCTTTGGGTTGGGGCGGATCGAAGAGCTTGCACCTGTTCACCAAGCCTTTTCACAAGTGGGCGGAGCGACCGCCATGGCATTGGTCGCAATTCAGCTTGTGATGGTTCCGGTGAAGAGCTGGACTGGATGGCGTTTGAGCGTCGCCATCGCTCTCGCGGTCGCAACTCTGGTGTCGGGGATGATCGCACGCGAAGCGACTATGCCGCTTTTCACGGCTTGGCTGCTTATCGCGATTGTCGCTAGCACAGTTTGGTCGGCGTCTGGCATTGTTCAGCGATTGTTGAGAGCGAGTGTGGTCGCAATCTTCCTCGGAAATGTACTGTTTGTCCGCCAATCGAGCATTCTGAGTGCAGATACGAGCTGGCACCTATTTCATATTTTGATCGCAGTTTGGTTTGTCGGCATGTGGTGGTTGCTGGAAAAGCAAGCCTTCTCAACTGATTGACGGAGATAGGCTGCAACTGGGTCGTGAGCAGATTGTCTACTTTTATAGGATCATGCCGCCAGAGCGGAAATTCAACTGACGGCCCACATCCGGACTTTTAGCGCGCCGCTCAAGTTTCGGCCAACCACACACGCATTTTCCTACACCCACCGCGTCCGCTACCCTGCGCGCCTCGTCTCCCAAA
>JAHDDJ010000283.1 GCA_020629385.1 Erythrobacter sp. | reverse complement strand
ACCAGGTCTCCATATCCGTTTCATCGAAACACAAGATGTAACTGGAGAGACTTACTTGAAAACCCTTATCACCAAAGCAACTTCCGCTATCTCTGGCGCTGTACTGTTTGCTGCTGCGGTTTCAATGGCAGGTCTTGGCTTAGCAGTCATCGCGTCTCTCTCAATCTTCGCTTTCTTCGCCATTGGCATCGCTCTGCTTGCCGCACCATTTGTTTCAATGGGCAAGCAAGACGATGCGGTGACAGACGCCGAAGCCACGGCTTAATTGGCCAGAGCGCGTAGGGAGCAAAATCATGACAACGCAGGCAAATTCACACGGGTTCGTCACCAGGGGTATTCATTGGCTGTCCGCTGGGTTGATCGGCTTCGGCTATTTCAAAGGTCTCGACAACGTGGGTCAGTTGGCCGATCCGACGCTTTTTATGACTGAGATCGTCTTTGCCTTGTCGATCGGAGCGTTGTTCTTGTTCCGCCTGTTCTGGACCAAGAGAGTCGTTGGTGCAACGCGACTGCCAGAGGATGCACCAAAGTGGGAACATTGGGCGTCGCAGGCGGTGCATGTCGGTCTTTACGCATCGGTTTTTGGAATCGTGTTGTCCGGCCTCGGGATTGCACTGGTCTATGCGACCCCTTGGCTGGGCGGGTTCGTTATGGGCGCCATGATTGGGCTGCATGAGCTCACATTGGCTGCCATGCCGCTCCTTTTGATAGCACATATCGCGGGGGCGATGTGGCACAAAATCGTCCGTCGTGACGGTGTGCTCGAAAGCATGACGGGCAGGCTCCCGGTATGAACATTGACTTCGATCCCTGCGGCTGGCCTCGGGCAATGAGACAGTGGACGGCCCAAAGCAGACATGCGCAGGCGATCGTGACGCTGCGGTGCAGCACTCCCCAATGCGGACCTTAAGCGAGTTGTTCCTATACTGCGGTGCTGCCCGTTAAGGCTGTTATCCGCTGCAGTGCCAAAATCGAGCGATTAGCCAAAGAGCGAGCTACGGGGCGAAGCCAGCCTTGCCGATCGCGAGAGCGGTGACATCTTCTTCAAATGCGAACCCAAGAACGAGGAACGGCGTTGGCAGGCCGTAGTTTCGCTATCTCACGACGAAGACAGAACAATCAGAATGCCGCACAACGCGGGCTGCATTTGGACCAAGCAAGTAGTCCTTGAAATCTGCTCGATGCGCACCGATCACGATCAGGTCTGCACCAGACAACTTGGCCGCTTTCAGCACCTCCTCATAGACCGTCCCCACGGCCACGACGTGACGCACGGCCTTGTTGGCCTCTGCGCCGATGATCTTTGCAATCATATCATTGAGAAGCTTGCTCGCGCCATCTTGAGCCGATTTGACATCGTGGTCTTTGAAATAAGCGCTGACGACGTTGGCTCCGAAATCGGGGACGACCGTAATGACATCCAGTTGGGCACCGTCCATATCAGCGAGCTTCTTGGCCTCAAGCACCACTTTCGCCTCGTCATCGGGGCGGTTGATGTCGACCGCGCAGAGTATTGTCTTGTTCATGCCGCTTCTCCTTCCGGCGTGGATTGGGGAACGGCGCGGCCTTTCTGCAGGAAGGCGATCAAACCCAAAAGCAGCAACGCCGGGATCCAGATCAGTTCTTTGGGCATCTGGTCTGATGCGGCCTGAACGCTGCTGATCGAGACCGGCTCATCCCCGTAGAAATCAAACGATGACAATGTGTCCGACAGCTCGGTGCCAAAGGCGGGCTCATCGATCTGCGCCACATCATCGTTGGGCATCAAAATGAAGCCCAAGGCGTCGAGCCGCGCATCGCCGCCTTCCACATCAGGAACGGTGAGCGGCACGGTCACATCCTTCATCTCGAAGGTGTCAAAGTCCGGTCCGGTGATGATTGTCCGGAGCGTGCTGCCGGGTTCCGCGTCTGCCAAGGCTTGGGCGAAGGCCGCCGGTTCGATCTCTTCAAATGGAGGCTGGATCTGGTTCATGAAGAAACCAGGCCGGAACAGCGCGAATGCGATCAGCAGCATGGCAACCGTTTCCCAGATGCGGTTCTTGGTCAGGAACCACCCCATCGTGGCCGCCGTGAAGACCAGAATGCCGATGGTCGAGACGATGAAGACAAGGATGCCTTGCATCAGTGTCACATCGATCAACAACAAGTCCGTATTGAAGATGAACACAAACGGCAGCGCCACGGTCCGCAAGCTGTAGAAGAACGCGGTGAAGCCTGTGCGGATCGCGTCCCCGCCTGACACGGCGGCGGCGGCGAAACTCGCCAAGCCCACAGGGGGCGTCACGTCCGCCATGATCCCGAAGTAGAACACGAAGAGGTGCACGGCGATCAGCGGCACGACAAGGCCCGACTGCGCGCCCAGTTCCACCACCACGGCCACCATAAGAGATGACACAACAATGTAGTTCGCCGTTGTCGGCAGGCCCATGCCAAGGATCAGCGACAAGATCGCCACGAAGATCAACATGAGGATCAGATTGCCGCCGGAAAGGAACTCCACAAAGTCCGCCATCACTTGCCCGATCCCTGTCAGCGAAACGGTGCCCACAATGATGCCCGCCGTGGCAGTCGCCAGACCGATCCCGATCATGTTGCGGGCACCGTCGATCATGCCTTCAACAAGGTCGACTGCGCCGTCATAAAGCCGGCTCATGGCGTTGGGCTCGCCACGGAACATCGCCTTGAGCGTCTTTTGCGTCAGCAGGATGCCGAACAGAAGGAAGGTGGCCCAGAAAGCCGACAGGCCAGGTGACTTGCGTTCGATCATCAGGAAATAGACCAGCACGATGATCGGTAGCAGGTAGTAGAGGCCGGATTTGTAGATCTTGGCCAGATCAGGCAGCTCAACCACCTCGGCGTTTGGATCATCGGGCTCAAGGTCTTCGACCTGTGAGGCCACGTA
>JAHDDJ010000282.1 GCA_020629385.1 Erythrobacter sp. | reverse complement strand
AGGCTTTCGCCTTTTACATGGCCTGAAAGGAAACCGGCGGCGAACAGATCTCCCGCACCCGTCGTGTCGACCACCGTCTCGATCGGTTCGGCAGCCACTTCGGCACGTTCACCATCGGAGATGGCAACCGCGCCGTCAGCGCTGCGGGTCACGACCAGTGTCGGGACTTTGCCTGCAACCGCTGCGATACCGGCTTCGAAATCGTCTTCGCCGGTCAGCGTCGCAAGTTCGAGATGGTTGACGAACAGAATGTCGATCAACCCTTCTTCGATCATGGCGCGGAAGTCGTCGCCATGACGGTCGATTACGAAACTTTCCGAGGCGGTGAAGGCCACTTTGCGCCCGGCCTTGCGCGCCACTTCGATGGCCCGTCGCATGGCGCTACGCGGCTCTTCAGGATCCCACAGATAGCCTTCGAGATAGAGCACCGAGGCATCGGCGATGGCTTCTTCGCTAAGCGCGGCAGGCGGGAGGAACTGGCTCGCGCCGAGGAACGTGTTCATTGTGCGTTCGCCGTCGGGGGTAACAAAGATCAGACAACGCGCGGTCGGCGGTTCGCCTTCGCGCGCCGGTGTGTCGAAATCGATCCCCGCAGCGCGAATATCATGGCTGAACACATCGCCCAGCTGATCCTTGGCGACTTGCCCGATAAAGGCGCATTGCGCGCCAAGATTGGCCAGGCCCGCCAGTGTGTTGGCAGCGGAGCCGCCCGAAATTTCCTTCGCCGGCCCCATGGCCGAATAAAGATCGCGCGCACCGTCTGCATCGATCAGCGACATCCCGCCTTTCGCCAGCTGCAATTCTTCGATCAGCGCGTCGTCACACGGCGCCATTACATCGACGATGGCATTGCCGATGGCGATCACGTCATAGCGGGGCGAATTGTCAGAATTGGGCATGATGGTCCTTGGAGGAAAGCGTGAAAAACAAGCCGCAGCGGCGGTGTCGAGGCGCGCCTAGCGGGTTGTAGCCCACAGGCCAAGGCCTGACTGCCAAACTGCGCGATTGACGCGGCACCGCTATCATTGCCAAAGCACACGCCATGACCGGTGTTACGTCCGCTTTTTCGCTCGCATTGAGCCAGCTTCGCGACCCAGCGATCCTACGCGTCTTGCTCAAGAGTGTGCTGATCACTCTGGCGATCTTTGCCGCAGTGGGCGCTGCGCTGTGGTATGGCCTCTATCACAATCTTGTGGCTCAGGGCGTTGGTTACAGCGCCGAACTGGGCGCCTTACTGGCGATAATTGTGACGATTGTTGGCGGCTGGTTGCTGTTCCGGATTGTTGCTCTCGCGGTGATCCAGTTCTTTGCAGACGAGATCGTCGTCGCGGTTGAGCGTAAACATTACCCGCAGCATCTGGGTCTGGCACGCAAACTGGGCTTTGCCGAGGAACTGGCCAATAGCGGAAAATCGGCAGGCCGCGTGCTGCTCGTCAACGCAGCGGCGCTGCTTGTCGCAATTCCCTTGTTCTTCACGGCTATCGGTCCAGCTATCGTGTTCTGGATTGCCAATAGCTGGCTTCTCGGGCGGGAATTGCAGGATATCATCTGGCTGCGCCATCGCGCATCACCTGATGACCCATCTCCTCTGGGAGCAGCTCAGCGGCTTGCTGTAGGAGGGATTGTGACGGCATTACTGGCCATTCCGGTCGTAAATCTGTTGGCACCGGTGCTCGGCACCGCTAGCGCCGCGCATCTGGTTCACGCGAAACTGCACAGGAATGAGCGACATGGGTAAAATGCGCCTGTTTGCTATAGCTGCCATTATGCCGCTGCTCGGTGCTTGCGCAGGCGGCGCTAAGCCTGTCTCGACCGGTGCCAGTGCACCACCAGTATCGCCTGTCATTCAAAACCGGCCGACGACCCCGCCCCCTACTCGGCCTGCGCCGCCGACAGAGGGGTTCATCCCGCCACGCGTTATGAATGTGCCCGGCTTGGAAGGTGTAATCGGACAGGGAGCCAACGGATTGCAGCGTCAATTCGGTACTCCGCAGCTTGATGTACGCGAAGGCGATGCGCGCAAGCTGCAATTTCGCGGTGAAGCATGCGTGCTCGACATTTACCTTTACCCGCTGCGTCCCGGGGCAGAGCCAACCGCGACCTATGTCGATGCACGGCGCAGCAGCGACGGGCTGGATGTGGACCGCGCATCCTGCGTCGCCGCGCTCGGTCGCTAAGAGCCGGCGCTAAGCCAAATTTAAGCATTTTCGAGTACAGAATTCCCCGTAAATCAGGGGAATTTTCAATGAGCGTGCATTTCGGCAATCTCGCTGCGCAAGTCGCAGCCGATGGTGTGGTAACAGACGAGGAAGTGCTTGCTTTGCGCCAACTCGGCTGGGGTGACGGCAAAATCCACCGTGACGAAGCTGCCGCGATTTTTGCGATCAATCACCAGATCAAGAATCCCGGTGACGCGTGGGTCGACTTTTTTGTCGAAGCGCTCAGCACCTTCATCCGAAATGGCAGTGAACCACGCGGCTATGTCAGTGATGAAGAAGCAGACTGGCTGATCAATGCAATCGATCAGGACGGCCACCTCGAAACCATGGCCGAACTTGAGCTACTTATGCACGTTATGGACCGGGCGCAGAATGTGCCGGACCGCCTTAAACACTATGCGTTGAAGCAGGTCGAACATGCCGTGCTAACCAGCACGGGCCCCACCCGTTTTGGCGGCGACCTGTCGGATACACATATCAGCAGCGCCGAATGCAAAATCCTGCGCCAACTAATCTTTGCTAGCGGTGGGCACGGGCCAGCAGCAGTCAGCCGGTTCGAAGCGGAAATGCTTTTCCGCCTAAAAGATGCAACGCTTGGCCATGACAATGCACCAGAATGGCAACAGCTCTTTGTCGACGGTGTGGGCAATTATTTGAAAGGCTTCACCGCTGCCAATGCGCAGCTCGATCACGCA
>JAHDDJ010000018.1 GCA_020629385.1 Erythrobacter sp. | reverse complement strand
CTTCCGGGTGCGCCAACACAAAAGCCCGTCCCGTAAGGGGCGGGTTTTTGTGTTTGTGGATCATGTAAGCATTTGAATTTCGGATTCGGAGCGCAGCGGAGAAGGGTGATCGTGTAACGATCGCCCAATCCTTCCGGGTGCGCCAACACAAAAGCCCGTCCCGTAAGGGGCGGGTTTTTGTGTTTGTGGGTCATGCAATATGCGCGAATTGTATTCTTTCATAGGACCACAAGGATGAGGCGAACCAGGGTTTTCGGAACCTATCTCCTTTCAAACCATTGGTAAGACAAAGCTAATTTGAAAGGAAGGCACCGAACATGACACAGGCCGAAGCAATCTTCGACCGCCTAAAAGAAGACCACGACAAGCATCGTGACTTGCTCGACAAGATCGAAAATACATCTGGTGATCCCGCAGAACGCAAGGAGCTGTTCGAGACGTTCACCAAGGAAGTCAAAAGTCACGCAGCCGCAGAAGAACAAGCGGTGTATTCGACCATGCTGCGAAAACCGGAAACTACGGACGAGACCCGCCATTCCGTGGCGGAACACCATGAACTGGATGAAGCTCTGAATGACTTGGCTGCCACAGATATGTCATCAAATGCTTGGCTGCAGAAGTTCAAGCAGGTGAAACACGATTACCTTCATCACATCGAAGAGGAGGAAGACGATCACTTCCCCGATTTCGAAGAAAAGCTTTCATCCGGCGAAGAGCGGGAAATGACCGAAATCTTTAACCGCCGCAAAAATGCTGAAAAGGCTCAGGCAGAAGTGACCCCGGAAGCGTTCGAAGACGCAAAGGACTAGGTCTGATCACTGACCACGGGAACACAATCCCTGGTACAGCATTTGCAAAACAGGCGCGCTTGGGCGATTGGCCCGGCGCGCTTTTGTTTTGCACAACAGAAATTTCGAAAGTCACGACCATGAACAGCCGGATTACTCCTGAAGAAGAAGAGGCTCGCGGAAAGCTTCCGGTGCCGGATCATGTGCAGGACGCCATCCGTACACTGCTAGAGTGGTCTGGCGAAGATCCGACCCGTGAAGGCTTGCTCGACACGCCAAAACGTGTTGCTCGGGCGTGGAAGGAATATTGCGAGGGATACGCAGAGGACCCGGCTATTCACCTCAGCCGCGTATTCGAAGAGGTCGGCGGATATGAGGAACTGGTTCTCCTGAAAGACATCCCGTTCCACTCCCACTGCGAACACCATATGGCGCCGATTATCGGTAAGGCGGCGATCGCCTATTTGCCGACCAACCGCGTAGTCGGAATTTCCAAGCTTGCGCGTGTTCTGCATGGTTATGCACGGCGCTTGCAAGTGCAGGAACGCCTGACTGCAGAGGTCGCGGACTGTATTTGGGAGAACCTTGAGCCGCGAGGCGTGGCGGTGGTGATAGAGGCTCAGCATTCCTGCATGACAGCGCGCGGAGTACGAACGCCGGGGGTTGGCATGGTGACAAGCCGGATGATGGGCACATTCCTGGAAGACCAGCGCAGCCGCAAGGAAGTGCTTAGCTTGATGGGATACTAAGCCCTCAGGTTTTTGTGATCACCTGTCTGACACAGGCGATCACGAAATGTCGGCTAGTTGATAGACCGGAAAAAGCTCACACAATCCCCGCGATTCTTGAAGCCAAGGAACTGCAGGAAACCCCTGTCATAGCCTTCGCAAAGAGTTGCGGGCGAAGAGCGAACTTGTCCGACGCATTCGCCGACTGAAGAGAACATTTCTGCCGCGACGAGAAGGCGGCAAAGCTCAACTTCGTCTTTCGCTTTCGCGACAGCTACTTGTGGAACAGCCAGATTTGCTGACATCGCCAACGCCAATCCGGCGCATGCTGTGATTACCTGTTTCATTGTTGTGCTCCAATATCTTGGCCAAGTTTTTGACCGGGAGCATCTATCCACCAGCATGGCGTATCAGATAATACCATGAACATGGTAAGGCGGTATCTGTGCCGAAAAGGAAAACCCTATCGTGAAAGACGGTTAGTCAATCGCCTGAACCAGCCGGGAATTGCCGGGTCCGGAGCAGTTTTCCCCGAAACCCTGTACAGGAAATTGCCAAGCAACGCAGCTTGGTCCTTGTCCAGATAGAAATGAACTTCGTCGATATCGTCCGGCGATTTTGGTGTGGTTTTGGTGCTTTGCATCCTTAACCGGATACGATTGCCGAGATCATCGGATGCCCAACCTACCAGTGCACCATACGGTGTCTCACTTTGTGTAACTGGTCCGGCTTTCTTTGCAGGCGAAGACCGCTTGCGTTTCGGGGGCGCGGGTTTTTTTCCGGCACGCTTGGCCTGTGATGTTGCTTTTGAACTTGCCATGAGCGCAATCTACGCATGCAGCTCTTACGGGCAACCAACCTGCAATGATTGTCCCGAAGCTGGACCGGCTTCGGCGATGCGAAACCGGTCCGACCGCGAACTATCTTTAGAGCTGGCCCAGCATGTGTTCTGCAGAGCTGACAGCGAAATCGCCGGGTGCTTCTACGTTCAGTTGCTCGACCACTCCGTCATTGACGACCATCGAGAAGCGCTGGCCGCGTTGACCAAGACCGAAGCCCGATCCGTCCATGGTCAGGCCCACAGCCTGAGCGAAGTCGCCATTGCCGTCAGCCAGCATCGTAACCGGATCGGCATTGTTGGCGTCTTTCCAGGCACCCAGAACGAACGCATCGTTCACGGCGGTGCAGGCGATTTCGTCAACGCCCTTGGCTTTGAGTTCGTCGGCTTTCTCCACGAAGCCGGGAAGATGGCGCGCAGAACATGTTGGCGTATATGCGCCGGGAACCGAGAAAAGCGCGACTTTCTTGCCGGCGAAATACTCGCTCGACTGAACTTGCTCAGGCCCCTCCGGCGTTGCTTTCACCATCGTAACGTCGGGCAGCTTGTCGCCAACTGAGATTGTCATCGGGTAATTTCCTTTCGTCGAGAGTTGTTTCTGCGTCCGATATAGTATGCGCTTAACTTGCGACAATGATTCATCATATAAAGATATCTTTATATTTGCATCGAGCCAAGGGCGTCGCTAGACGGACGTCAACTTCAAAGCGTCCGCGATGCAATTCGGTTCCGCCGGTTGGGCTCGGGCGCAAATTTTTGAATTTCAGGAGAATACGTCGTGGCAACAGCAGCCCAGGAATCGATCATCAAGGATATTGCGCTGGCCGACTATGGCCGTGCAGAAATCAACATCGCCGAAACCGAAATGCCGGGCCTGATGGCTCTGCGCGAAGAATATGGTGAAAGCCAGCCCTTGAAGGGGGCGCGCATTACGGGATCGCTCCACATGACGATCCAGACGGCTGTTCTTATCGAAACACTGGTTGCACTTGGCGCGGATGTCCGCTGGGCGACATGCAACATCTTCTCGACGCAGGATCATGCAGCGGCTGCCATCGCAGCATCGGGTGTTCCGGTATTCGCCGTAAAGGGTGAAACGCTGGCCGAATATTGGGACTATGTAGGCCACATTTTTGACTGGGGCACTGACGCCGATCCGGAGCAAACCTGCAACATCATCCTAGACGATGGCGGCGACGCAACGATGTTTGCGCTTTGGGGCGCACGAATCGAAGCGGGTGAAGAAATGCCCGAGCCGGAAAACGCCGAAGAAATCGAGATGCAACGCGCCTTGAAAGCCTATCTTAAAAAGAATCCCGGCTACCTGACCAAGACGGTTCAGAACATCCACGGTGTCTCCGAAGAGACCACCACCGGTGTTCACCGCCTCTATCACCTCGCCAAGCAAGGCAAGCTGCCTTTCCCGGCGATCAACGTGAATGACAGCGTGACCAAGTCGAAATTCGACAACCTCTATGGCTGCCGTGAAAGCCTGGTCGATGCGATCCGCCGCGCGACTGACGTAATGCTGTCGGGTAAGGTCGCATGCGTCGCCGGGTTCGGCGATGTGGGTAAGGGTAGTGCGCAGTCGCTTCGCAATGGCGGCGCCCGCGTGCTGGTTACCGAAGTTGACCCGATTTGCGCGCTTCAGGCGGCGATGGACGGGTTTGAAGTCGTTACCATGGAAGATGCTGTTGGTGTCGCGGATATCTTCGTAACCGCCACCGGTAACGAGCATGTCATCACCGCCGAGCATATGAAGGGCATGAAAGACAAGGCGATTGTCTGCAACATCGGCCACTTCGATTCCGAAATCCAGATTTCCGCGCTCGACAATTACGAATGGAACGAGTTGAAGCCGGGCACTGATCTTGTGAAATTCCCCGACGACAAGGAAATCATCATTCTTGGCAAAGGCCGTCTGGTGAACCTTGCTTGTGCAACCGGCCACCCGAGTTTCGTGATGAGCTTCTCTTTCACCAACCAGGTGCTGGCGCAGATCGAACTGTTCACAAAAGGCGATGAATACAAGAACGACGTGTACGTCCTGCCCAAACATCTCGACGAGAAGGTGGCCGCGCTGCATCTCGACAAGCTGGGCGTGAAGCTAACGCAGTTGAGCCAGAAGCAGGCTGACTATATCGGCGTTCCGGTCGAAGGCCCGTTCAAGCCGGAGCATTACCGCTACTAAGCGGGGTCACTCACACAAATCGTGTTTCAGGCGCCGTCATTGCTTTGCAGTGGCGGCGTTTGCGCTATTTGCGCCAATCTTTGTTGGATTGCGTGCGATGCGGCATTGCATCCGGACCCTCTGGCGCATAGCTGAATTGTGATGGAAATTTCGCAAACTGCCCTGATCCTCGTCGGATTGCTGATGGCCGCCTGGACGGTCGGTGCTGCGTGGATGATGATCCGCGCGGGTACCAAGATGCGCAAGGCGGAAGGCAGCCGTAAAGCGGCGCGGCGAATGGCGCGTATGATCGACGAGGCACCGGCTATTCCATTGATCGTCCGTACTGATGGACGGATCGAAGGATCGGACCGGCTCGCGGCTTGGCTCGGGCTGGAACGTCTTCCGCAATATCTCAGCGAATTGGATGGCGGGGCCGGCAAGGGGCTTTCGGCGGGTCAGTTGAAAGAGCTGACCGATCACGTCCAACAGGCGCAGAAGACTGCAGCTCCATTCCGGATGGCGCTAACCCCGCCGGGATCGCAGCGCAGCCTTGCTGTGCGGGGTGTTCTGGCTGACCCTCAGGTGTCACCGGGCGGCGCGGCGCTAGTGTGGATTTTCGACTTCAGCGAAAGCGAAAGCGAACTGTCGCGCCTTCGTGAAGAAGCGGCGCGTGCCAAAGGCGATTTCGGTGCTTTAGTCGGAATCATCGAAGCCGCGCCCATGCCGATGTGGTTCCGTGGTCCCGATGCGAAACTGCAATTGGTCAACCGTGCCTATGTCGAGGCGATCAGTGGCCAAAGTGCAGAGGCAGTTGTCGAGCAAGCGCAAGAGCTGATCGAATCTGTCGATGGCCTGACCGCTGCGCAGATTGCGCAACAGGCCTATGACAAGAAGCTGCCGATAGAACGCATTGTAGCAACAACGATCAAGGGTGAGCGCCGCTCCATGCGGGTCAGCGATTTGCCTTTGGGCCGCGAGGGTATCGCCGGATACGCTGTCGATATCGAGGAAATGGAAGAGCAGGGTCGCCAGTTCCGCGCCTATCGTGATGCGCAGCGGTCCATGCTTGACCAGCTATCCATCGGCGTTGGGCAATTTGATGGTGAACGCAAACTGGCCTTCGCAAACCAGCCTTTCCGCCGGATTTTTGGTTTGAATTCCGGCGTTGGGACGCAGGGAATGCCGTTCGACCGTTTCCTGACTAACGCGCGTGAAAGGGGCAAGACGCCCGAGGTGCGCGATTTCCCTGAATGGCGTAAGGAGCACGAGGCGTGGTTTGCCGCCGATGCGACGCAGGATGAACCATGGCCGTTGTCCGATGGTACGCATCTGCGCGTCATCGCCCAACCAATGCCGGACGGCGGGTTGGTGATGATCGCGGAGGATAGAACGGAACAATTGGCGCTTTCGGCGACGCGGGACACCTTGCTCCGCACGCGAACGGCAACCTTTGATAGCCTGTTCGAGGCACTGGCAGTTTTCGCGCCAGACGGGCATTTGCAATTGTGGAACCGCAGCTTCGCCGGGACATGGGGCCTTGATGCCGAGCAACTGGAAGGCCACCCCGCTGCGCCTGACATAATCGAGGCCATTGCGCTTAATTTGGACAAACCGAAGCAGGCCAAAGCTATTGGAGAAGTCATTCGCGCCGCGACGCTGGATCGCAAGGAAACGGGCGGCCGGATCACCTTGTCCGACGGGCGCACTCTGGAATTCGCAGGCGTGCCTCTGCCTGATGGCAACGGTTTGCTGACCGTCCTCGATATCACTGACTCGCAGAATGCCGAGGATGCATTACGCGAAAGGGCAAAGGCTCTTGAAGCCGCAGATGAAGTGAAGACCCGCTTCTTATCCAACATGTCCTACGAATTCCGTACCCCGCTTACGTCTATCGGGGGATTTGCGGAATTGCTGCAGGCGGGCGTTGCCGGCGATCTGTCCGAGCAAGGGCAGGAATATGTCACGGCAATTCTCGAATCGGTGGCGCGCCTGACCGATCAGGTCGAGAATGTGCTGGACCTTTCGCAAAGCGAGGCGGGGCTGCTGCCACTCAACAAGAAGCGAATGGATATGCTGCCCTTCGTGACCGATGTTGTACGCACGCGCGAGCAGCAAATCGGGGATGCGGGTATCAGCCTCGATCTGCGGGGAAGTAAAGCAAGCGGCAAGGTCGAGGCGGATGAACGGCAGTTGGGCAAAGCCATCGGGCTGTTGCTGGACAATGCCATCGCCGCGACGCCCAAGGGCGGAAAAATCCTTGTCGATCTCTCCAAACCCAAAGGCATCGCGCAGATCGTCATCTCCGACAATGGTGCGGGCATGACACGGCAGGAGCTGAAGAAAGTTCTTGAGGGCGAGATTGATGCCAAGAAACAAGGGTTGGGCGTTCCGCTTGCCCGCCAACTGGTCGAATCGCATGGCGGTACACTCCACATTGAATCGGTGAAGGGGCAGGGGACCGCTGCGATCATCCGCATTCCATGAACATCACACTTCCCGATCTCGCAGCCATGGATGCATTCGGGCGCCGCATTGCCGCGCTTTTGCAACCCGGTGATGTGGTCGCTCTGACCGGTGGGTTGGGGGCGGGCAAGACGACATTGGCACGGGCAATCATCTCGGCGCTGGGTTACGAGAGCGAGGTGCCATCACCCACCTTTACCATTATCGAAACCTATGACCCGCCGGCTGTGAACCTGCCGCTGGTTCACGCGGATTTCTACCGGTTGAATGGTCCTGATGAAGTGCATGAGATCGGTCTGGACGATTATCGCGACGGCGCCGCGCTGCTTGCCGAATGGCCCGACCATGCGGGGGGATTCGATCACGAGCCGGGATGCCTCTCAATTAGGCTGGAAGTTGCGGATGAAGGGCGGATTGCGATTGTCGAAGCGGGTAGGGATTGGCTAAACCGCTGGACATGAGCACGCTTCCCGATGGTATCCATTCTTTCCTGAATTCAGCCGGTTGGGGCGATGCGGAAATTGATCCGATTCCCGGCGATGCATCTTTCCGGCGGTATTTCCGGATTAAGGACGATGCTCGCAAAGCGATGTTGATGTTTGCACCGCCGCCTGAAGAAGACCCGAAGCCCTTCTTGCACGTCGCGAAATATCTGACCGACCATCAGCAACGCGCTCCTCTGATTTTCGCTGAAGATGCGGAGCAAGGTTGGGTGTTGATCGAAGATTTCGGCAATGACCGGATGCGCGATTGGCTTGATGACAACCCGCAAGGCGAGCGAGCCAGCTATACGGCCGCGATTGACGCTCTTATCGACTTGCACGGCAAGACTGCTGGTCCGTTCGAGCCGTATGATATGGCCGTTTATCAGCGCGAAGCTGCCTTGCTGACCGAATGGTATTGCCCGGCCATGGGGCTCGATGTGGATGTCGAGGGGTATGTAAAGGCTTGGGATGCCGCGCTTGCCCCGATGATGGCGCGCCAAAATCCCGGTGTGACAGTGCTGCGCGACTACCATGCGGAGAACATCATGCTGCTCAATCCTGCCTCTGATGGTTCGGGTGCTCAGGGGCTGATCGACTTTCAGGACGCACTTGTCGGACACCCGGCGTATGATCTAGTTTCGCTGCTGCAAGACGCGCGGCGCGATGTATCGCCGGAATTGGAGCGGGCGATGCTGGACCATTACATCGCCAAAGCCGGCCCCGGTGCGGATTTTGAAGCAGACTATGCGCGGCTTGGTGCGCAACGAAACGCCAAAATCGTCGGGATTTTCACGCGCCTGAACAAGCGCGACGGGAAACCGCATTACCTCGATTTCATCCCGCGTGTGTGGGAAGCCATGGAACGCGATCTGGTCCATCCGGCGCTCGCCCCTGTAGCCGAATGGTTCGACCGTAACATTCCTCAAGATATTCGTGACGCCAAAGGTGGTCAGCCCAAATGAGCAAACTTGCATCCGACACCGCGATGGTCATGGCGGCAGGCATGGGCAAGCGGATGCGCCCGTTGACAGCAACCCAGCCGAAACCCCTGGTGCGCGTCGCCGGCAAGCCGCTGATTGACCATACGCTGGACAGGTTGGCCGATGCGGGCATTACGAATGCGGTTGTCAACGTCCACTATCTCGCTGATGCGCTGGAAGCTCATGTGCGCGAACGGGCGACGCCGAAAGTCACCATTTCCGACGAGCGTGACGCTTTACTCGAAACCGGCGGCGGCATGATCAAGGCGCAAGGCAGTTTGCCCGATCCGTTCTTCTGCCTGAATTCGGACAATATATGGCTCGAGGGTCCCCGCGACGCCTTCCACGATCTCTCCAAGCGCTGGAATGCCGACCAGATGGATGCGTTGCTATTGCTGGTCCCGCACGCACGGGCGGCCAATTTCCGCGGCAAGGGCGATTTCCATATGGACGCGATGGGACGGGTCAGTCGTCGCCGGTCTGGTCGTATAGCGCCATTCATCTACACCGGCATCCAGCTTGTCTCGCATCGCTTGTTGCGCGACGCGCCTGAAGGTAAATTCTCGACCAATGTGTTGTGGAATCGCGCGATCGAGGAAGGTCGGTTGTTCGGCACGGCTTTCACCGGCCAATGGTTTGAGGTTGGCACGCCGGAGGCGATAAAGCCGACCGAAGAAGCGCTACAGCGTGGGTGAACGCCCGGGACCTTCGATATATTCCATTGCCGCCCATCGCGGCTTTGCCGATGCTCTGGTTGCCGGTCTTGTACCACGCTATCGCGACGACACGCTTGGCCTTGCCAAGCTGACATTGCTCCTGCCCAGTACGCGTGCCGTGCGTACCGTAACCGAGGCATTTATCCGGCATTACGGGGCAGAGGGCCGTAAGGGGATGCTGATGCCGCGTATGGCGGTGGTTGGCGATCTCGATCTCGACGAAACACTTGGGGCGCTGCTTGATCCTCTCGGCGCGACGGATATTCCGCCGCCAGTCGATCCGACGAAGCGCTGGTTGCGGCTTGCGGAAATCCTGCGTGACGAGATGGGGGACGATGCGCCCGGTTCGGCAACCGTCTTGCGGCTTGCACGCGACATTGCAGCGACGATGGACCGCCTTCTGGTTGAGGATATCGGCCCGGAAGCATTGCTGAAAGATGCAGTGCTCGATTTGCTCGGCGATTTGTCTGGCCATTGGCAGAATGGCTTGCATCTGTTTGCACGTGTCCAGACGCGCTGGCTGGCGGAGCTCAAAACCTTGGGTGCGCTGGATGCCGCATCGCGGCGCAACCGTCTGTTCGACTATGCCGCAAAACGATGGAAGGAAACTCCGCCGAAAACGCCGATTGTCGCTGCGGGTGTGACCAGCGCCTCACCTGCCTTGGCGCGAATGCTGCGGGTGGTTGCAGAATTGCCCGAAGGCGCAGTGATCCTGCCCGATTTTGATGTGTCGATGCAGGAAAGCGTCTGGGAAGAGCTGGGCGCAGCGGGCGATGATGAGGGCGAAAGAGATACCCCGTTCGAACGCGGAGATGCGATCACCCACCCGCAATATCATTTGAAATTGCTCCTCAACCGGATGGGCATCGCCCGCGAAGAAGTGCGGCCTTGGCACCGCAAGGGCATGATGGCGGCCTCACCGGACCGGACGCATGCAATATCCAATCTTTTCCTACCACCCGAGGCAAGCAAGGGCTGGGCGCAGCTGCCCGCAGAAAAGCGGCGTCTGGCAGGTTTGCGCATCCTCGAAACGGCGAACCCTGAGGAGGAAGCACAGGCGATTGCTTTGCTGGTGCGCCAAGCAATCGCAGAGCCTGAAAAGCGGGTAGCAGTCGTCACACCCGACAGAGGCTTGGCACGGCGTATTGTCCAACATTTGCGGCGCTGGAATCTGGAGGCCGATGATTCTGCCGGGCAACCTTTGTCGCAGACGCCCGCCGGAAGGCTGTTTTTGCTGCTGGCAGAAGTCATGGCGGAAGGTGCCGCACCCGTTCCGCTTATGGCGCTGTTGGAGCATCCGCTGGTGCGGTTCGGTCAAGATCGCGGTGCATGGTTGAAACAGGCGCGTGCGCTGGAATTAGAACTACGAGGCCCACGTCCAGCACCTGGCCTGGAGCCGATGGGAGAGATTGCCGAAGAAGCAGGTGTTACAGAGTGGTGGGCAGAAGCGCACGCCATCCTCGACCCCATTATGGTCAACGCTGGACCCGTTAAACTGTCGGACATTCTGAACGACTTCGCTGATGCTGGTGAAAAGCTCTGCGGAGACGCGCTGTGGTCGCGCGAAGACGGGCGGGCTTTATCAGCTTTCATCGAGGATTTACGCCTGACAGCCGAAGATGTTGGCACGAGCATAGACGCTGCCGATTGTCACACGGTTTTGCGCGAAGCGATGGAGATGGTGGCGGTTCGTCCGCCTTATGGCGGGCATCCGAGGGTGGCTATTTACGGCTTGCTCGAATCGCGCATGAGCCGGGCGGATCTGGTGATTTGCGGCGGCATGAATGAGGGCAGTTGGCCGGCCACACCCGCCACGGACCCGCTGCTTGCACCGCCCGTCCTGCGGGCGCTGGGAGTGCCCGGGGCGGATTTCCGTATAGGTTTGTCTGCCCACGATCTGGCTGCGGCGCTGGGGGCACCCGAAGTGGTGCTGAGCCGGGCTGAGCGCGACATTTCCGGTCCGGCAATTCCCTCCCGTTTTTTGCTGCGCGTGAAAGCATTACTCGGTCAGGATTTGGCGGCGCGCCATACCGAAACTGTGATGCTCGCGGTGGCCAAGGCCATTGATACCACAGAGCCTGCGCCGGATTATGCCAGGCCCGAACCGACTCCCACAGCACAGCAACGCCTGCAAAGGATCAGCGTCACGGCATTGGACCGCCTTCGTTCGGACCCTTATCAATTCTACGCCAGCAACATTCTTCGCCTGAGCGATCTTGATACTCTGGACGCGGAACCATCGGCTGCATGGCGGGGCACTGCGGCGCATGAAATTCTGGAAGAGTGGCACAAATCCGGCCGTCCAATGGCCGAGGTGGCTGGCGAAGTGCTCCAGCAAATGAACGCCCACCCGCTTATGCGTGCATTGTGGCAACCGCGATTGATGAAAGCGCTGGAATGGGTCGAAGACACCATCGCCGGGTTTGATGGCCGCAAGCCTGCTCTGTTTGAAGAGTGGGGAGAGGTGACGTTTCAGGGCGTGCACATTTTCGGCAAGGTCGACCGGATCGACACCTTGTCCGACGGAACGCTTGCGATTGTCGATTACAAGACTGGCGGACCGCCCACCGGTAAGGAGGTTGAGGCGGGCTTTGCATTGCAACTTGGCACTATTGGTCTGATGGCCGAGGCGGGTGGTTTCGAAAAATTGACCGGCACCGCCACTCGCTTTGAATATTGGTCGCTGGCCAAGAACGACAAGAGCGACACAGGTTTCGGCTATATCGCAACTCCGGTTCTGGAAGGAAACAAGCGCAGCGGTATTCCGCCGGAAGACTTCCTGCCGCAAGCCCGTGAATATCTGGAAGGTGCGCTTGATACCTGGATACTGGGCGACGCGCCGTTCACAGCGCGGCTCAATCCCGATGCCAAAGTATATGCGACCTATGACCAGCTGATGCGGCTCGATGAATGGATGGGGCGCGAAGAATGAGCGGAACCGTCTACCCACTCAAGGATAACCAGGCCCGTGCCGTCGATCCGGGTGACAGCGTGTGGCTGTCCGCATCGGCGGGGACGGGCAAAACGCAGGTCCTTTCGGCGCGTGTCTTGCGCTTGCTGCTGCGCCGCGATGTCGATCCATCGCAAATTCTCTGCCTGACATTTACCAAGGCGGGTGCTGCCGAGATGGCCAACCGCGTCAATGAAGTTCTCGCAAATTGGGTGCGGATGAAGCCGGAAGTGCTGGCCAGGGATTTGCGCGCCATAGGCGCCTCGGTGAATGACGAAACGCAGGACCGTGCGCGCAGCCTGTTTGCCAGCGTGCTGGATTGCCCGGGCGGCGGTCTTCGTATCGATACGATCCATGCCTTCGCACAATGGTTGCTGGCCGCGTTTCCCGAGGAGGCCGGTTTGTCGCCCGGTTCGCGGGCGATGGAAGATCGCGACCGCGAATTGCTGGCGCATCAGGTGCTCGCCGATATGCTGGTCGAGTGGGAGAAGTCTGAAGATGCCGAATTGCTCGACGCTTTGGCGATGCTCAGCCTGCGCATGGGGGCAGATGGCGCGCGCAGCTGGCTAATGCGCTGCGCCGAAGCGCGCGATGTATGGTTTGGCGAAGGCGCATGGCAAGACGACGTGGAGCCACGTGTCCGGCAACTGCTGGGACTCGCAGCCGATGCGGGGCCTGATGATCTGGCTGCGCTGTGCGACGATACGCATTTCGATGTTACGGCGCTCACACAATGCGCCGCCGCGAATGCAGAATGGGGCACAAAGACCGGTCTTGCGACTGCGGACGCCGTCTCGGCATGGTTGTCGGCGGATACTGCACGACGCGTCGAAATGCTGGGTGATTTGTCCTCCGCACTGTTTACGCAAAAGGGTGATCCGCGCTCTCTGAAGTCGCTGGAAAAGAAGGACCCGGGTTACGCATCGGCGGCGCTTGCTGTGCAGGATTCAATCGGCGCGGTGCAGGAGCTGCAATTGCTGCTCGATCTGGTCGCGTGGCTATCGCCTGCATTGCGTATTGGTCGCCGCTTTGCTTTGCGCTGGGAGGATGCAAAAGCGCGCGAGGGCCTGATTGATTTCGACGACCAGATCCGCCGCGCTGCCAAGCTGCTTTCGCGGTCCGATATTTCGGACTGGATCCGCTATAAGCTGGACCGCCAGTTTGACCATATTCTGATCGATGAAGCGCAGGACACCAATGAAGCGCAGTGGTCGATCATCAAGGCTCTGACAGAGGAATATTTCGCAGGAAAGGGCCAACGCGACGACAAGTTGCGGACGATTTTTGTGGTCGGCGATTATAAGCAGGCGATTTTCCGCTTTCAGGGAACCAGTCCGGAAAACTTCGAAACTGCCCGCCTGCATTTTCAAAAGATCATGCATGAAGCTGCGGAGAGTGCGGCAGCATCCAGAGAACGTAAGGTAGGCCGCGATCTGAAAAGCCTTGGTCTTGACCAGTCTTTCCGTACCGCGCAGCCTGTTCTCGATTTCGTCGACAAGGCCATTGGCGCAATCGGACATGACGCATTCGGCCTGAAAACAGCACCAGACCCGCATATCGGCGAAAATCGGCCCGGAGAGGTCGTATTGTGGGATCCCGTCAGTGCGTTTCCCGACGATGACGATGCTCCGGAAGGCGATGAAAGCTGGATTTCGGAGCCCGAACGCCGGATGGCGGACAAAATCGCAAAACAGGTCTCGGACTGGTTGCGGGAGGGATATCCGCTGGCCAAGGGCACGCCGCGCAATGCAGGCCCCGGGGATATCATGGTGCTGGTGCGCAAGCGCAAGGAACTTGCCGGACTGATTGTCGCCCGCCTTCATGCGGCTGGTGTTCCCGTCGCAGGCGTGGATCGCCTTCGTCTGGGCGCGCCGCTTGCGGTCAAGGACTTGATGGCGGCGATGCGGTTTGCCGCGCAGCCGCTCGATGATCTGAGCCTTGCGAATCTTCTGGTCTCGCCGCTGCTGGGCTGGTCGCAGCAAGATCTGCTCGATCACGGCTACCGCGACAAGCATGTCCATCTGTGGGATCATTTGCGTAAGAGCGACGCCCCACTTGCATCGAAAACCTCCCAACGGTTGCGTGATTTGCTCAGGCTCGCCGATTATGAACCGCCTCAGGCATTGTTGCACTGGATGCTTGTCGGACCATGGCAGGGACGCAAAAGTCTCGTGGCAAGGTTGGGGCAGGAAGCGAACGATCCGATTGACGAATTGCTCAATGCCGCACTGAATTATGCTTCGGCACATACGCCCAGCTTGCAAGGGTTTATCCAGTGGTTTGATGCAGGCGATGGCGAGTTGAAACGTGAAGCCGGTGCCAGCGAGGGACTGGTTCGGGTCATGACAGTCCACGGGTCCAAAGGCTTGCAGGCCCCGATAGTCATTCTGGCTGATGCGACGGGCGACCCGGACAAATCCGCCGCGCACGGGGTTACACTGACTGAACCGACCAGCGGTAAGCAAGTCCCGGTTCCCTATATTCGGACCGCTGAAACAGTGCCCGCAGTCGAAGCGGCGAAAGAGGCGATCAAGCGCGAAGAACGCCAGGAGCATTGGCGATTGCTTTATGTCGCCATGACGCGGGCCGAGGAGGCACTTTTCGTCGGCGGCGCGCTGGGCAAACGCGAGGAAGAGCCCGCTCCTGACAGTTGGTATGCGCGGTTGTCGCTGTTGCTGACCGATGGGGCAGAGGATGACCGGCATTTTGGCAAACGGCGGGTGTGGGGCGAGCGGCCAGCGCCGATCCCGGTCATTGAAGCGGAGCCAAGCGAAGTGGCACTATCGGTGTTGCCTGAATGGGCCACCACACCGGTCGGCCCGGAGCCCAAGCCCCCGCGTCCGCTTGCACCTTCTTCGGCAGGAGACGAGAAGGCCGCTGATCCTCCGTTATCGCCCAAGATCGCCAAAATTGCAGCGCGGCGTGGCGTCTTGATTCATGGGCTCCTTGAACGCTTACCCGATATTGCCCCGGAAAAGCGGCTCTCGGCTGCATCCGCATGGCTGGAGCGCCGGGCAAGTGACCTTTCGTCTGATGAACGCGAGGAAATTCTGGCCGCATCGCTGACCGTTCTCGATACCGCCGAGTTTTCGGCGATCTTCGGGCCTGATGCACTGGCCGAAGTACCGCTAGCCGCGACGGTAGACGGTCAGGTTGTCGCGGGTATTGCAGACAGGCTGCTGGTTAACGACGATGCTGTCACGGTGGTAGATTTCAAAACCGCCAAACGCCCGCCGCTTTCATTGGAGCAGGTACCGCAGGGCACGCTGAAACAAATGGCCGCTTATGTGGCTGCTCTGGAGGTAATCTATCCGGACCGGCGGATTTCTGCGGCTTTGCTCTACACGCAGACACCACAATTGATCGCGCTGCCGGCAGAAATTCTCGAGGCGCACAAATCCCGATTGTCCACAGAGCAGCAAAGCTTTCCGCCTTCACCCGTTGAGTGAGCGACAATCACGCCTAGATAGGGCGTATAGAAATCAGGAGATTCCCCATGGCGACTATCAATGTCACCGATGCAAGTTTTGAAGCCGATGTTCTGGGTAGCGACAAGCCTGTGCTGGTCGATTTCTGGGCAGAGTGGTGCGGCCCGTGCAAAATGATCGCGCCTGCGCTTGAGGAAATCAGCGAAGAAATGGCCGATCAGGTCACCATCGCCAAGATGGACATCATGGAAAACACCGACACACCCGGCAAGCTGGGCGTGCAGGGCATTCCGTTCCTTGCGCTGTACAAGAATGGCGAGAAGGTTGCCGAGAAGACCGGCGCCGCGCCCAAAAGCGCTCTGAAACAGTGGCTTGAAAGCGTCGTCTAAGCCCAATTGTCCAGCGCGTTGAGGCGCTGGGCCAGCTCATCAAAGAGTTCCGGCGTGGCCGCACCGATCAATCCGGTGCGGCTATGCTCGTCTACGCGGTACGCAGAACCGTCCAAACGCGCAGCTTTGCCGCCTGCCTCGTTCAGCCACAAAATTCCCGCGGCATGATCCCATGCAAGTGTGCGTTCGAAGATAGACACATCGTTCTGGCCAAGCGCCAAACGCGGATATTGCTCGGCCGCGCAGCGCGGTATGTCGGTGAGTGTGTAATGCGGCGCGATGTGCGTTTTGGTGGCTTCGCGCTGCGCGTCATCCATGAAAATCAGCGAAATTGCGGCAATTGGTGGCGTGGTGCCTGTGGCACGGGCAGTGACCTTCTCGCCATCGATAAAAGCGCCTTTACCCCGGTGGGCTATGCAGAGCCGGTCGGCCAGCGGGTCATAAATCCAACCAGTATGCGCTTCACCTGCATCTGCCATAGCGATTATGATGCCGAACGGCGCTTTGCCCGATGCGTAATTGTTTGTTCCGTCAATCGGATCGACGATCCAGCAGGATGATGACAGACGGTCCAATACCGACGGATCAGCATGTGCTGCCTCTTCGCCGACAATGGGCAGACCCGGAACAAGGCGGGCCAATCCCTCGCTCAGCATCTCCTCTGCCTGTTTGTCGGCTATTGTCACCACATCATCGGTGGCTTTTTGTTCGATCTGGTCAGCGCTCAAGCTCTGATAGTGCGGTAGAATGACCTGTTCTGATACGTCGCGCAGTAGATCCGCCATGCCTTTATGCAGCGCATCAATGTCCGCCGGGGTAGTCATGAGCGGTAATCGGCGTTGATCGCAATATAGCCGTGGGTGAAGTCGCACGTCCAAACCGTGGCGCGACCTTCGCCGATGCCGAGGTCAACGGTGACGGAAATGTCTTGGCCCTTGAGGTGTTCGGACACGGGAGTTTCGTCAAAATTTTCAACCGGCTGTCCATCGCGAGCAGTCCAGATGCCGCCGAAACCAATCGACAATCTGTCCCGATCTGCGGGCTCGCCAGCCTTGCCGACAGCCATCACCACACGGCCCCAATTGGCGTCCTCTCCTGCGATGGCGGTTTTGACCAAGGGCGAATTTGCTATGGCAAGGCCGATACGATGCGCGCTTTCATCCGATTGCGCCCCGCTGACAGCGATTTCGATAAACTTTTGCGCGCCTTCGCCATCGCGGACCACCAGATGGGCCAGCTGGCGACACACATCGTGGATCGCTGCCGCAAAGGCATCAGCGCCGGTGTCGTCCCAAGAGGCAAGGGCGGTATTGCCAGCCTTGCCAGTTGCAAAAGCCATTACCGTGTCGCTTGTTGATGTGTCGCTATCCACTGTGATGCAGGAGAAAGTCGAGCGATTGGCGCGGTTCAGGCATTCCTGAAGGAATTGGGGGCTGACAGCCGCATCGGTGAAAATATAGCCGAGCATCGTCGCCATATCGGGCGCGATCATGCCGCTTCCTTTGATCACCGCGCTGATGTGGACGGTTTTGTCACCGATCACCGCCGAGGCGGTTGCACCTTTGGCGAATGTATCGGTGGTCGCGATCGTATTTGCGACATCTTCCCAGCTGCATGGCTCTGCTGCCAGAACTGCTGCAACGCCCTCACGGGCCTTGTCTTTGGGCAAGGGGACACCGATCACGCCTGTAGAAGACACAAAAACCTCGTTCGCCGAGCATTCGAGCTTTTCGGAAACTTGCGCCACAATCTGCTCGACAGCTTCGCGCCCGCGATATCCGGTAAATGCATTGGCATTGCCTGCATTGACAATAAGTGCGCGTGCTAAACCCTGCTGAACCTGTTCGCGGCCCATTTCAACTTCGCTGGAAGGGCATGCGCTGCGGGTAAAAACGCCTGCGACGCTTGTCCCTTCACTCAGCTCCACAAAGGTCAAATCCGCGCGGTCCCAATCGCGATATTGCGCCCGGGCAATACGCAGCGTCACGCCATCAATGGCGGGCATTTCGGGGAATGGTTGGGCGAGGGGAGAGCGGGCTAAATCCATCCATCATGCATTATGGTGCAAAGCGGGGCCCCGCAAGCTTGCTGCACTGATATCGTATGATATAGTCCTGCCAAACGGGAGTATCATGATGAATTCTTGGGTCTATTTAGCCGTCTTGGCGGCCAGTCAGTCTGCTACCGACGGTAAGGCGGAGCAGGCGAAAACCATCGCGGAAAGCAAGCCGCCAGCCCCGGAACTGCGTACTGCACCAGCTGTGGTTCCTCCCCCTGCGATAGAAGTTGCTCAGGCGGTCAGGCCACGTCCAGCGCGACCCAATCAAGTGGTTGAACCGACATCACCGCGTGCTCGATGGGTGCGAGGGGGCGACTACCCACGTGACGCGATTG
>JAHDDJ010000281.1 GCA_020629385.1 Erythrobacter sp. | reverse complement strand
CGAACCTCAATTGACGGAGTCAGAGTCCGTAGTCTTACCATTAGACGACGGGGCATCATCAAGCCGACTCGCAAACGTAGTGCGAGCGGTGAAGAGAGCGCGCAATTAGTTTCCGCTGTGACCAAGGTCAAGCGCTGTCCGCGCCTCAGAAATGCGCAACATGCTTGCTCCCGCTGCGCATCATCGTTAGCATCATTGCCAAGTCCTCGTGGATTATCCGCGAGAGGAAAACGAAAGTACTGATATGGCGGACTTTTCTCCGCCGGACGAAAACAACAGGGCTGGCCAAAGAGGGGCCGACAAGTCCGGCAAAGTAGCAGATTTCCGCTACAGCTCCCCCTCTCAGCCCGAGCGTAAAGCCGGAAGGCGCAAGCGTGGCAGAGGCCGGGGCAAGGGCCAGACCAAAGATCAGGCTGCCAATGCCGCACCCGCAAGAGCACCCTCATTTCGGGATCCGAAACGCAGCACGCCTGCCTATAGCGGCGCGTATCGCAAGCAGGCCTATGCCGCGCTCGATCTGGGCACCAACAATTGCCGCCTGCTAATTGCCAAGCCAACCGGCGAAAATTTCACCGTGATCGATGCTTTCAGCCGCGTTGTGAAGCTGGGCGAGGGCCTCGCCAAGTCAGGCAGGCTCAGCGACGAGGCGATGGAACGCACCCTTGGCGCACTCAAAGTCTGTGCGGAGAAGCTCCGTCGCCGCAATGTCCACCTCGCCCGATCCGTCGCGACCGAAGCATGCCGACGTGCCGCCAATGGCGCCGCCTTCATCGAGCGCGTGCGCGAGGAAACGGGCATCGCGCTCGACATTATCTCTGCGCAGGAAGAGGCGCGACTGGCAGTGCTGGGTTGCCACATTTTACTCGAAGGAGGGGACGGGCCTGCGGTTATCTTCGACATCGGCGGTGGATCGACCGAACTGGTATTGATCGAACCGGACGGTAAAGTCCCGCGGATTCTCGACTGGCAAAGCGTGCCTTGGGGCGTCGTGTCGCTAACCGATACGGTAGAAGGCAGCGAAGATAGCGAAGAGGCCAGGCTGAAACGCTATGAACGCATGCGTACAATCGTATCCGACAGCTTTGCCCCCTTTGCCGAGCGCATCGCAATCCGGTCACGCGGAGCCAGCGACATTCGTCTGTTGGGTACCAGCGGCACGGTGACAACGCTTGCCAGCCTGCATCTGGAACTGCCCCAATATGACCGGCGCCAAGTGGATGGATTGATTGTACCGGCGGAATCGATGCGCGAAATCAGCACGCGCCTGTCGCATATGTCCCCGTTGGAACGCGGCGCGCTGCCCTGCATCGGCAATGACCGTGCGGAACTGGTGGTTGCAGGCTGTGCCATTCTGGAGGGGATCATGGATATCTGGCCGGCAGACAGGCTGGGCGTCGCCGATCGCGGCATTCGCGAAGGCATTTTGCGCAGCCTAATGGCTGCCGATGCCGAAGGTGAGCGCTGCCGCGCCGAATTGAGGAACGCCCAATGAGCCGATCCGGCAAAAATCCCGACAAGCGTGTGCGCACGGCCAAGAAGCGTACCCAGTCACAGGTTAAATGGCTGGAGCGGCAACTCAATGACCCGTACGTCAAGAAGGCTAAAGCCGACGGCTATCGCAGCCGTGCGGCCTATAAGCTGATCGAGCTGGACGAGAAATTCAAGCTGCTGCGCGGATCAAAACGCGTGGTTGATCTGGGTATCGCACCGGGCGGGTGGAGCCAGGTTGTCCGCAAGGTCGCACCCAAAGCTTCCATTGTCGGAATCGACCTGCTGGAAACCGATCCAATCGAGGGCGTCACCATTTTCCAGATGGACTTTATGGATGATGATGCACCCGCAGCGCTGGAAGATGCGTTGGACGGCGCGCCCGATCTGGTGATGTCGGACATGGCGGCCAATACGGTCGGTCATAAACAGACCGATCATTTGCGGACCATGGGCCTCGTCGAAGCGGCTGCGTGGTTTGCGGTCGAGACGCTGGCAAAGGGCGGAACCTTTATCGCGAAAGTACTCGCAGGCGGAACCGACAAAGACCTTCTTGATCTGCTGAAGAAGCACTTCAAGACGGTCAAACACGCCAAACCACCCGCGAGCCGAAAAGGCTCGTCAGAGTGGTATGTTGTGGCTCAGGGTTTCAAAGGGCGGGACTGACCGCCCTTTAGAGCGTGACGCTTACGCGCCGCCTTCATTCTCTTCAGCGGCTGCATCTTCGGTTGCTTCGGCTTCGGCGGCCTCATCGGCATCAGCTTCTTCCGCAGCAACTTCGGCACCCTCTTCGCCTTCGGGTGCTGCTTCTTCAGCTGTCTTTTGTTCCGGCAAAGGAAGGTTGGAGCCGAGGCTGTTGAGGTAGACCAGAATGTCCGCACGCTGTTCGTCGTTCTTCAGGCCGGCGAAGCCCATCGATGTGCCCGGTGCGAACTGGCGCGGATTAAGCAGCCATGCGTCCATCGCCTCCCACGTCCAGTTACCTTCCTTCGAGGCAAGCGCATCGCTGTAGCCGAAGCCGGCAACATGCGCGAAAGTATCACCCATGGTTGCATAGAGATTCGGACCTTGGCCCTGCGCGCCGCCCTGGTCGAAAGTGTGACATGTGCCGCAGCGTGCCGCCGCCTGCTGTGCGCCGTTTTCAACGCTGGCTGCTGCGAGAAGTGTGCCGAGGTCAGGGCCGGAATCGCCGCCCTCTTCGCCGCCAACCACCTCGACAGGATAGCCCATAGCTTCCGGACGGTGGGTGTCGAAAACCCGCATAAAAATGCTCGAGAGGCCCAGAGCGATAATGCCCGAAAACAGAACCCAGCCGGCGATGGTATTGAAACGGTCTTCCATGCGTACTCTATCCGCAAAATTATGATGAGGCGTCTATGCGCGCCGCTTTAGGCAGGTGATCGCCAGACTGCAATAGCTGCGATTGCATGTTTTGTTGC
>JAHDDJ010000280.1 GCA_020629385.1 Erythrobacter sp. | reverse complement strand
GGCTTACGGTTGTTCCCCGCAGCCCATTCCTGCAGCGCACTTTTGGGATGTTTCGATTTGCCAACGCGCCCGTCGAGCTGGCTCGCCCAGAACCGCTGGATCAGATCGCGGGTGGCATCAAAACCTGATTCGAGGAAGGATGCGCCGAGCAACGATTCCATCACATCGCCCAGCACGTTTTCGCTGTCTGCCGCGCCATCGTCACGCGCCTGTTTGCCGAGGCGTACATGGTCGGAGACGTTCAAATCGCGGGCAACCGCAGCGCACGCCTTTTTGCTGACCAGAGCGTTAAGACGCTGCGCAAGCGCGCCTTCTGCGCCTTTCAGATCGCCGAATAGCCAGTCTGCGATGGTAAGACCCAGAACACGGTCGCCCAGAAATTCCAGACGTTGGTAATCGCGGTCTTCGTCAGTGCTGCCATGGGTCAGCGCTTCATTCCACAATTGCGGCGTGGTGACGGTAAAACCCGTCTCTTCAAGCCAGGCGCGGGCATCGTCGCTGAGTGTGGCGAGGGGTTTGCTCACAGGCCATTCCCGACACGGTCGCCGCGCAGCGCGGTAAACCAGGTCCAAGGCAGCAACCATTCGGCGGAGCCATCGGTGGACCACATAATCACGGAAGCGCGTGCCACCAGCAGGTCCTGCGGCACAATACCAACACCTTGCCCGGGCAAAGCTTCAAAGCGGCTGTCCTGTGAATTGTCGCGGTTATCACCCATCACGAACATCGCGTTTTGCGGTACAATGGTCGGGCCGAAATTATCCTTAGGGAATGCGCCGAAATCGAGCACATTATAGCTCACGCCATTGGGCAGGGTTTCGCGGAACTGGGTGTAGCTGCACACTTTGGTGCCATCATCTTTGGTCACAACTTCGGCGAAGATGTGGCATTCCGTGTTGGGCGAAAGGGCGATTTCGAAGTTTTCAATCGGTGTTTTCTCGACTGCATCGCCGTTGATGAACACCTGACCATCGCGCATTTCGATCGTGTCACCCGGCAGGCCTATAGCGCGCTTGATGTAGTCGGTACCATCGACGGGATGCTTGAAGATGACGATGTCGCCGGCTTCGGGCCCTCCGGCAAATACGCGTCCGGGAATGAGCGGTGCTTCACCTGGCAGCGAATATTTCGAATAGCCATAAGGCCATTTCGCCGCGAGCAGATAATCACCGTTTGCCAAAGTCGGCAGCATGCTCTCGCTGGGAATGTTGAACGGCGAAAAGATAAAGCTGCGGAACACCAGCACAAACACGACCAGCTTCAGCAGGAAGACGAAGAAATTGTCCTCCTTCTTCTCCTTGGGCTTTGTGTCACTTTTCGGCGGGTTCTCACCGGTAGGGCCGGATGGAGTGGTCGCATCATTCATAGAAATTCGTATCCGGCGCTTTGCAATGGGTTCCAAATCATGACCACAGCCCTTAGTCGGTGGCGGGCCTGCTAGGAAAGGATTTTTGCATGAGTACTGCGGTTGACGCGATCTGGAATGAATTGAAAGCGCATCAGCCGCGCACTTTGCTGGAGTTGTTCGAGGACGGTGAGCGGGTGGCGAAATTGTCCGACCGTCTGGAATGGGGCGAGGGCGAAGCGACCGCCGGTATCCAGTTCGACTGGTCCAAGACGCATCTGGATGACGAATTGCTGACCGGCTTCGAAGAACTGGCGGAAGCAACCGGCTTTGCGGCCAAGCGCGATGCCATGTTTACCGGCGAGAAGATCAACAATACGGAAGGCCGCGCCGCCCAGCATACGGCCCAGCGCGGCGTCGGCGCCGATGCCGCGGTCGAAGAAGCGATGGCGCTTCATGCCCGCATGCGGATGCTGGTCGAAGCGATCCACCAAGGTGCATTGGGAGAGATCAAGCATCTGATCCATGTCGGTATTGGCGGCAGCGCTCTTGGCCCCGCATTGGCGATTGATGCGCTGACCCGCGATCTGGCGCTGGTCGATGTGCATGTGGTGTCCAACATAGACGGTGTTGCGCTGGAGCAGGCGTTTGCAGCGTGCGATCCCAAGACAACGCTGGTCGCGGTGGCCTCCAAGACATTTACCACCATCGAAACGATGACCAATGCCGAAAGCGCGCTCAAATGGCTGGGCGAAGGCGGCGTCGACGACCCCTTTGGCCGTGTAGTTGCGCTCACAGCCAGCCCGGAAAAGGCGGTTGAATGGGGTGTCGACGAAACGAGGGTTCTGCCATTCAGCGAGACCGTAGGCGGGCGCTACTCCCTGTGGTCCAGCATCGGCTTTCCGGTGGCGCTTGCAGTCGGGTGGGACGAGTTCGAGCAGTTTCTTGCCGGAGCGCAAGCCGTCGATCTGCATTTCCGCAACACTGCTGGGCGCGCCAATCTGCCACTGCGTGCCGCGTTTGCGGATCAATATTACACCCGCTTGCGGGGCTGCCAGACGCGGGCGGTATTTGCCTATGACGAACGGCTTGGTTTGCTGCCCGATTACCTCCAGCAATTGGAGATGGAGAGCAATGGCAAGAGCGTCACGGCAGAGGGTGTTCCGGTAAAGGGCTCTACCGCGCCGATAACGTGGGGCGGCGTTGGCACAGATGCGCAGCACGCCGTGTTCCAGCTGTTGCATCAGGGCACGCATCTGATTCCTGTAGACTTTATAGCCAGTATTGCGCCGGGCGATGATCTCGACCCCGCGCATCATCGCATATTGCTGACCAATTGCTTCGCGCAAGGTGCGGCGTTGATGGCAGGCAAGTCTGACAAGGATGGCGCGCGCAATTTCGAAGGCAACCGCCCCAGCGCAACCATGCTGTGCGACGATCTGGACGCCGCGACGCTTGGCGCGCTGATTGCCTTCCACGAACACCGTACCTTCGCTAATGCGGTGTTGATGGGTATAAATCCCTTCGATCAGTTCGGCGTAGAGCTGGGTAAGCAGATGGCGAAGAGTATCGAGGCAGGTGGTAACCAATT
>JAHDDJ010000279.1 GCA_020629385.1 Erythrobacter sp. | reverse complement strand
CAAAAGTGACACGGTGTAACCTTTGTCACCTTTGCGCGCTCTATGTCCCGCCATGCCGTAACGGCTTTGACTCGCGTCGCCACTCGGCGCATTCAGGTGCGCAACAAAGGAGAAGCTTATGAGCAAGACCGACCGCGAATTCGACATCGTGATCTATGGCGCGACCGGATATACCGGGCGCCTCGTCGCCGAATATCTGGTGAACCACTATACCGGCCGCGATGATGCGCCGACATGGGCGATGGCGGGGCGCAACCAGTCCAAGCTGGAAGATGTCCGCGATCTGGTCGGTGCGCCGAAGGATACGCCGCTGATCGTGGCCGATGCCTCCGATCCGGAAAGCCTGACCGATATGTGCAAGCGGACCAAGGTCGTGCTGACCACGGTCGGCCCGTATCAGCTCTATGGTAACGAGCTGGTCGAAACCTGCGCCCGCGAAGGGACCGATTATGCCGATCTGTGCGGCGAACCCGGCTGGATGCGCGAACAGATTGACCGGCACGAGGAGCTCGCCAAGGCAAGCGGTGCGCGCATCTGTTTCTCCAGCGGGTTTGATTCGATCCCGTTCGATCTGGGCGTGTTCATGCTGCAAAAAGAGGCCAAGGCGAAGTTCGGCAAGCCTGCGCCCCGCGTCAAAGGCCGCGTGCGCGCCATGGCGGGCACTTTCAGCGGCGGTACAGCTGCCAGCCTGACCGCGACGATGAAAAGCATCGCCAAGAACCCCAAGCTGATCCCGATCCTGCAAAGCCCCTTCGGCCTGACGCCCGGCTTTGAAGGCCCGAGCCAGCCGATGGGTCTGGTGCCCGAATATGACGCCGATCTGGGCAAATGGGCCGCGCCGTTCATCATGGCCGCGATCAACACCAAGAATGTCCACCGCACGAATTTCCTGCTCGGCCATCCCTATGGTGAAGACTTCAAATATGACGAGATGATGCTGACCAGCGCGGGGGAAATGGGCGAGAAAGCGGCAAAAGCGGCCGCCGAAATGCTCAAGAACCCGTTTGGCGCGAAACCGCCCAAGCCGGGTGAAGGCCCGTCGAAAGAAGAGCGCGAGAACGGTTTTTACGATGTGCTGTTTGTCGGCGAGATGCCCGATGGTGAAACCATCCATTACGGCGTCAAAGGCAAGTATGATCCGGGCTATGGTTCGACCAGCCGGATGCTTGCCGAAACGGGCATTGCGCTGCTTGCCAGCGATGCCGCCGCCGGTATCGGCACGCCGGGTTCATTCCTCGGCGAGGATCTGGTGAAACGCCTGGAAGACAATGCCGAGATCAGCTTCTCGGTGGAAAGCTGATCCCGGCATCGTTGGGGGCATCGTAAGTGGTGCGGACCGGTTTAGAAGCTGGTCCGCACGCTTAGCTTGATGTTGCGGCCCACGGTTGGGACGAAATCCTTGGTGAAGCTGGTGTGGCGGCGGCCAACCTCGTCAAAGATGTTTTCCGCCTGCAGCATGACCGTGATGTTCTCGCGGTTCTTCAGCGGCCGCCATGCGACCGAGGCGTTTACCAGCGTGTAGCCATCGGTGACCGTTTCGAACGGCGCGATGGATGTCTGGCTGTCGAACCACTGGACCTCGCCGCGCACGTCGAAATTGTCGGTCTGCGCTTCCAGGGCGCCAAGGACGTTCAGCGGCGGAATGCGCGGCAGCGGTGTGCCGTCTTCCAGCTCCGCCTTGATGTAGTCACCGCGCAAATCGGCGAGCAAGGTGAACGGTCCGCTATCGACCAGCGGGATCGTCACATGCGCTTCGACGCCGAAATATTCGACATCGTCCTGCAGATACTGGAACACCGGAAGATCATCTTCCTCAAGACCGGTGTCCTGCAGATAGATATAGTTGTCGAACCAGCTCTTGAAGACCGCGAGGTTGATCGAAGCCAGGCCGATATTGCCCCGGATAAAGGCTTCAAGACCATAGGCGCTTTCGGTGTCGAGATTGACATCGCCGATCTCGAAAGCCTGCGTTGCGATATGCGGACCGTTGGAGAACAGCTCTTCCGCGCTCGGCGCACGTTCGGCGCGCGAGGCGGTGATGCCGAAACGCGGACCATCCTCGACCTCATGCGCAATCGACAGCGCGCCGGAGAAGGTGCTGAAGTCGCGCTCTATCCCGGTATTGCGCAATTCGACGCTGGTATCCTCGAACCGCCCCGCCGCTTCCAGCTGGATCGGCCCGAGGCCGATTTCCTGCAGCGTGAATATCGCGAACTGGTTGGTCAGGTTTGGCGGGACATAGGCTTCTGCACCTTCAGCCGCGAAATCGCGGTGGGTGTATTGAATGCCAGAGGTACCACGCCATTCGCCTTGCGGGTTCTGGACCAGCTCGGCACGCGCTTCGAAACCGGTGACATCGAACACAGTGCCGACTTCATCGCCTTCGAATTCGGTATGGGTGTAATCGCTGAAGCCTGCCCGCGTGTGCAGCTCCCCGAAGAAGCCTTCGCCCAAATCAAGCTCGCCGCGCATATCGGCACGGAATTGCTCGAGGCCGATGGTGACGCGCTCTTCGCCCTCTTCCTCTTCGCCTTCTTCTTCCTCGCCCTCACCGTGGTGATGGCCCGCACCCGGGCGACCGGGGACGCCGTAATTGGTATCGTAATAGCCGATGGCGAAGCCAAGGCTGTTATCGCCATCGATGAAGGCAAAACCGGCATCAGCAGCCCAAGTCTCGCTGGCCGAGTTTGGCAGGACACCGCGCTGTTCAGCGGCTTCGCGCAGCTCTTCTGCTTCCTCGAACTCGCCCTCGTCTTCCTCTTCGGCGGCTTCTTCAAGCAGTTCGGCGCGCAGTTCGGGCGCAACGGTAAAGCCACCCACCTCGATATCGTCGGTGTTGCGGTATGAGCCGTTAAAATGGACGACAAGGCGCTCGCTCAACGGAATATCGATTGAAGCACCGCCGGAATAGAGATTGGAGGCAGTGTCGAATGTCGCGAT
>JAHDDJ010000278.1 GCA_020629385.1 Erythrobacter sp. | reverse complement strand
ATGCTCTAGCCTTCCAAGCTAGCTAGAGGGGTTCGATTCCCCTTACCCGCTCCAACCTCCCCGCTTCAACTTCCGCATGTGTGGCCCGGCAAATGTCTGCTGGCTGGCTTCTTGAACATTTCAGCAACGCGCAATTTTATGTTGCGCCCCAGCCCGTTTCACGGCAACAACAGAGGAAGAGGCGCGCGTGCGTTTCTGCATCAAGAGTTGGGCCTTCGGGCCCACACCAACCTGCCCGGCCGGCAAGGTGGTGGTCCTGTTCGGACGATGCGGCCTTTCGGCAACCGGTCCTGCTGGTGTTACGAAGCCACGTCCTCTGTTCGAACATGGTCTCCGCAGCACTTCCGGCGGGGCGCATGTATGGAGTTGACAATGAAAGCACTGGTCAAAGCTAAATCCGAACCGGGTCTGTGGTTGCAGGATGTGCCCGAGCCGGAAACCGGCATTAATGACGTGCTGATCAAGGTGAAACGCACGGCGATTTGCGGCACCGATATGCATATCTGGAAATGGGACCAGTGGGCACAGGACACTATTCCCGTGCCCATGACTGTAGGCCATGAATTCGTTGGAGAAATCGTCAAGATCGGCGAGAATGTGCGTGGCTATGAACTTGGCCAGATCGTATCGGGTGAGGGCCATGTGGTGTGCGGGCGATGCCGCAACTGTATGGCGGGGCGCCGCCATATGTGCGCCGATGCGGATGGTATCGGGGTCAACCGGCCCGGCGCGTTTGCGGAATATCTTGCTCTGCCCGCTGCCAATTTGTGGGTGCATAATGACGGCATCGATCTGGACGTTGCCTCGCTGTTCGACCCGTTCGGCAATGCGGTCCACACCGCGCTGCAATTCGATGTACTTGGTGAGGATGTGCTTGTTGTCGGCGCAGGCCCGATCGGGATGATGGCAGCTGCCGTGTGTCGCCATGCCGGCGCACGTCACGTTGTGATTACCGACCTCAACGAGACGCGCCTTGAAATGGCGCGCAAGATGGGCGTGACCCGCGCCGTCAATGTCGCCAAGCAATCCATCGAGGAGGTTCAGGCCGAGCTCGGCATGACCGAAGGTTTCGATGTCGGCCTGGAAATGTCGGGCAATGAAAAAGGCTTCCAGTCTCTGGTCGACAATATGGCGCATGGCGGCAAGATTGCGATTCTGGGCCTGCCGGAAGCGGGCATGGCAATTGACTGGCACAAGGTCATATTCAACATGCTGACGCTCAAAGGCGTTTATGGCCGCGAGATCTTCGAGACATGGTACAAGATGAGCGTATTTATAGAATCCGGTCTCGACCTGTCGCCGATCATCACCCACCGGATGCCTTACACCGAATTTGAAAAGGGCTTCGAAGCAATGCTTTCGGGCGAGGCCTGCAAAGTGGTCCTGAACTGGGATTCCTGAGAGGAAACGCGATTATGTACGGCAAATTCCAGCAGCATCTGCAGGCGGAACTCGACCAGATCAGGGCGGACAGCCTGTATAAGGACGAGCGTCTGATTACCTCGCCGCAAGGGGCAACGGTTGATCTGAAAAGCGGCGAAGTCATCAATCTGTGCGCCAACAACTATCTCGGTTTGGCGCAGGACAAAGATGTGAATGCAGCCGCCCAAAAGGGCCTCGAAGAATGGGGCTATGGCATGGCGTCTGTCCGCTTCATCTGCGGCACGCAAAGCCAGCATAAAGAGCTGGAAGACCGGATTTCCCGATTTGTCGGAATGGAGGACACGATCCTTTACCCGTCCTGCTTCGATGCCAATGGCGGCTTGTTCGAAACGCTTCTGACTGCCGAAGACGCGGTGATTTCTGACGAGCTGAACCATGCCAGCATCATTGACGGCATCCGCCTCTCCAAAGCCAAACGGTTCCGGTACAAGAATAACGACATGGCCGATCTCGAAGCGCAACTGATCGCCGCGGACGAGGCTGGCGCGCGCTTCAAGCTCATTACCACCGACGGCGTATTTTCGATGGACGGCTTTATCGCGCAGCTCGACAAGGTGTGCGATCTGGCCGAGAAATATGGCGCGCTGGTGCATTTCGACGATTGCCATGCGACCGGTTTTGTAGGCGAAAAAGGGCGCGGCACGCATGAATATCGCGGGTGTATGGACCGGGTCGATATTACTACCGGCACGCTCGGCAAGGCTCTGGGCGGAGCAAGCGGCGGCTATACCAGCGCCAAGCGCGAGATTGTCGAATTGCTGCGTCAGCGTTCGCGGCCCTATTTGTTTTCCAACACGGTTGCGCCGCCGGTTGTGGCCGGTGCGATTGCGGCAATTGATGCGATCGAGAAAGACCCTTCGCGGATCAGCGAACTGAGCGAGAAAACCGCCCATTTCCGAGAGAAAATGACTGCGCTTGGCTTCGATCTATTGCCGGGAGAACACGCGATTGTGCCGGTGATGCTGTATGACGCGAAAGTGGCGAAAGAGTTTGCGGACGAAATGCTCAAGGAAGGCGTCTATGTGGTCGCATTTTCCTATCCGGTCGTGCCCAAAGACAAGGCACGCATCCGCACGCAGATGTCGTCGGGGCTGACTTATGAGGAAATTGACCGCGCTGTAGCGGCGTTCGGCACGGTGAAAGAACGGTTGGGCCTGTAGGTGACTTCAGGCCTCCGGGCCCACCGCCATATTGTCGATCAGCCGTGTTCCGCCGATCCTTGCGGCGACCAACAGACGCGCAGGCCGATCGCCAAGCTCGGTCAGTAGAGCAAGACTCTGCGCATCGGCTAGATCGGCATAATCGACCGAGCTGAAGCCTGCTCCCAGTAGTGCATCCTCTAGCGCTGCAAGCGTGCGCCCTACATGCTGGCCGTCTTCGATCCGTGCAATTGCCTCGCGCATTTCGCGGGGCAGGGTGGCGGCGGCAGCGCGGTTTGCTTCATCCAGGTACCGGTTGCGGCTGCTCATCGCCAGGCCATCCGCCTCGCGCACGGTTGGA
>JAHDDJ010000277.1 GCA_020629385.1 Erythrobacter sp. | reverse complement strand
GACCATGAGCATACGCTCCTGGCTTTCGCTCAGCATCATCTCGTACGGGGTCATGCCTTCTTCGCGGCAGGGGACCTTGTCCATATCGAGCCGGATACCGGCCTTGCCGTTGGTGGCCATTTCCACGCTGGACGATGTCAGTCCCGCTGCGCCCATATCCTGGATCGCCACAATCGCATCGGTCGCCATCAGTTCGAGGCAGGCCTCGATCAGCAGCTTCTCGGTGAAAGGATCGCCCACCTGTACGGTCGGGCGCTTGGCGTCAGCATCTTCCTCGAAATCTGCGGAAGCCATGGTGGCGCCGTGAATACCATCGCGCCCGGTCTTGGAGCCGACATACACGATCGGATTTCCGACACCCGTAGCGGCAGAATAGAATATCTTGTCCGCATCCGCGACACCGACGGTCATCGCGTTGACGAGAATATTGCCATCATAGGCCGGGTGGAAATTGGTTTCGCCGCCCACAGTCGGAACGCCCACGCAATTGCCATACCCGCCAATGCCCGCGACCACGCCTTTGACGAGGTGCTTCATTTTTGGATGGTCGGGCGAACCGAACCGCAAAGCGTTCATGTTGGCAACGGGCCGTGCGCCCATGGTGAACACATCGCGCAAAATGCCGCCAACGCCTGTAGCAGCTCCCTGATACGGTTCGATGTAGGAGGGGTGGTTATGGCTTTCCATCTTGAAGATGGCGGCCTGACCATCACCAATGTCGATTACACCCGCATTCTCGCCCGGTCCGCAGATCACCCAGGGCGCCTCGGTTGGCAATTTCTTCAAGTGGAAGCGCGAAGATTTATAGGAGCAATGCTCTGACCACATCACGGAGAAAATGCCCAGCTCGACAAGGTTCGGCTCGCGGCCAAGCGATTTCAGAACCTGCTGGTATTCGTCAGGCGTGAAGCCGTGTTGTTCGACGACTTCGGGCGTGATCACATCGGGTGCTTTGCTCATGAGCGCGCGTTTAGCGCCGTCGGCTCGCCGCCGCTAGTCCCCGATCTTGCATATGACGGCGAGTTGTCCCCACCCAATATGCAACCCACGCCGCAACACCGAAGCTGGCCAGTGCAGTCAGATAGAGCGGAAGACCGGCTTCTGTGGGTGGAGGGCCGAACCAGTTGATCGCCTGCATCACCAGCAGCAGCCCAAGCAGGATGTATGGCGGCATAACCGGACCGTTCGTTCGCTTGATATACCACACGAAAGCCCCGATGATCAGCGTAAGCTCCAGAGTGATTGCGACTGCCGGATAATTCCACCAACCAAAGCCGTATCGCGTCTCCCCGCCAGCAAGTGTCAGGTCAGGCGCATGGACAAGCAAATCTACGAACCAGTGTGAAAGGACAACTGCGCCGCCGATCAAAGCTGTAACCAGATCGCGGCGTGCCATCAGCAGAACCGCGACAAAGGCAAGCGACCAAACCGCTGATCCCAACAGGCTATGCGTGTATGGCATGTGGTATAGATCGAGCGGGACCATAACAGTCGCCTCGGGATCGACGCGTACTTTTTCGATCCCCACGATGGCGAATAGGAAAAAGCCCCAATCGACCAGCTGTCCTGCAATGAACAATGTGCCCAATTTCGGCGCACGCTTCGACATGGCAGCGGCGGCGAAGGCTGGAGCCCAGTGACCTATGAACATCTAACGAACGACCCCCCGTTGCATTTTTTAGCTCGTGAAGCGTAGCGATACCCATGTTGCCACGCCGCTTGCAACCGCTGTTGCAAATGCTCCCCAAAGAATATCTGCAATTGTTATGTGTGTTGCCCAGATTTTCATAACCGCCTGGTTAGTTAAGTCGAACGTGGCGTAACACAATGCTCCCAGAAGCGCGCCGTTGAGCATGCCCGTTGAAACCCTGCGCGAGAGTACGCCAGGTCTAATCGCAAACCACAGCATTCCAAAGAGATACAGCACGTAGAACACGCCAGCTGCCACAAGGTTGACCTTGTCAGTCATGATTTCACCGATCACGGGACGGTAGAGGTTGGGTTCAGCCCATTGCAGCCAGAAAAAGTCTAGAACGCCGAAGGCAATCCCGGCGGCGATGAAAGCTGTGATCCACTGCATTTTTGTCTCTCCTGCCGCATGTCGGCTTGACCGGGGGAGGCCGCTTGGCCATTGCTTCTGCCATGACCGAGGGGACACCCGATATATCGCAAATGACTTTCGAGCAGGCCTTGCGTGCGCTCGAAGAGGTAGTGAAACGGCTCGAAAGCGGTGAAGTTCCGCTCGACGATTCGATCAATCTGTACGAACAGGGCGAAAAGCTGAGGCAACATTGTCAGGCGCGGCTCGATTCTGCGCAGGCCCGGATTGAAAAGATAGTCGCAGGGGCTGACGGCAAGGCGACCGGCACGACGCCATTTGACGCGGATAGCTGACATGGCAGTGGCCAGCGTTCCCGACGATATTCTTGGTGATGGTTTGCGCCAGATCCAGACAGAAGTTGATAGCACATTCGATCTGATGATGCCCGTACCCGAAGACACGCGGGCGCGACTGGTTGAGGCGATGCGCTATGCGGCAATCGGCGGCGGGAAGCGCGTACGCCCGTTGCTGGTTGCAGCAACCGCGCAGATGTTCGGGGTAGATCGCGATTGCGCAGTAAGGGCAGGTTGTGCGGTGGAGGCAATCCATGTCTACTCGCTGATCCATGACGATCTGCCTTGCATGGACGATGATGATTTGCGGCATGGCAAGCCGACGTTGCATAAGAAATTCGACGAGGCGACAGCGGTATTGGCCGGAGACTCTTTGCACGCGCTGGCATTCGAAATTCTCGCCGATACCGCGACAAGCGGCGATCCATTCACCCGCGCAGAACTGATATCCACCTTGGCGACTGCAAGCGGCATGAGCGGAATGGCGGGCGGCCAGATGATGGATATGGAGGCCGACAACGCCGATTATGACCTTCAAGCCATAACCCGTTTGCAGCAATTGAAAACGGGCGCTCTCTTGGCTGCTTCTGTCGAAATGGG
>JAHDDJ010000276.1 GCA_020629385.1 Erythrobacter sp. | reverse complement strand
CACACAGGCGCAGTTGAAGCTCGCTTTCGGCAATGCCGATCATTTCACCGTCCATACTGCGGTGCCAGACAGTTTCGGCGATGAAGGCGCAGCCAACCATATGCGCTTTTGCGACAGTCATGGCTCGAAGGGCGTCGAAGCGTTTGTCTATGGCCGCCCCGGGGGCAAGTTTCCTGCACGCCAGCATGAGCAGGCCAGTCGTGCCGTGGCGCGTCTGCACGGTCTCGATCCGGAATACACGGTCTTTATCGAGCAGAACCCCGTCGCGATCGAAACCGGCGCGTTTCACAATGATGTGGTGTCTGTCGCCAATGAGCGCGTGTTGTTCACCCATGCAGAGGCGTTTACCGACCAGCAGGGTGCCTATGACGCGATCCGTGCCAAGTTTCCCGAATTGCTGGTTGTCGAAGTCCCTTCGAATGCTGTCTCGCTCGAACAGGCGATAAAAACCTATCTGTTCAACTCGCAGCTGGTCACCTTGCCCGATGGCGCGATGGAGCTAATTTCGCCGCTCGAGGCGAAAACCGATGATGTTCTCGCCTGGGCCGAGAATGCCACGGGTGGTAACCAGCCGATCCGCCAGATCCGCTTTGTCGATGTACGGCAGAGCATGGCCAATGGCGGTGGCCCTGCCTGTTTGCGCCTGCGGGTGGTCGCCGATCCGGCGCATGTCGATCCGCGCTTCCTGCTCGATGATGCCAAGGCGGAACTGATCGGCAATGTGATCAGCGAATATTGGCCCGAGACTATCGACACCGACGAAGTCGGCGATGCTTGCCTGGCAGAGCGCGTCATTGTCGCACGCCACAAGCTGCTGGAAGCGCTCGAATTGCCCGAACTGGGTTAACGCGCTCGACTCACTGTCGGACCATGTTACACTTGGCCAAGCGTTAACCACTGCAAGCCCTGCAAATGCGTGTCTGGCACGCTGCTTGCTGTGTAACATGTTAACGGATTGAGAGAGTTCGCATGTTGAAAAAGATCGGCCGACTGTTTGTCATCAAGACAAAGTTCGAGGCCTATCTGATCATCTTTGCCCTCGCGATGGGCGCGATGGATCGCGGCAGCCATTATCTCGAAATTTATCCCGGCGCACTGGGCTGGATTCTTTTCGCGGCATGCAGCGGCGCAGTGTTCCTGGGTGGAGCAAAAATCCTCGATGCGCTGCGCTATGAGCAAGCGCAGAAAGAGGCGGTAGAGCCGTCTGCCTGACTTCACCACGTACAGTTGTGAAAGTGGAGGGTTCCTGTTGCTACGTACCCTCCGGACGCCCGGAATCCGCTTCTGTTGCCCGGTGGGTCCAACCGCGCTTTGGCTTTGTAAATTCAGGCCGCTAGGCCGTCACATTACGCAGCGAGAGCGAGTGCTTCGTTATCGTTTGCACTTATAAAAATGAGCTTTTTACGGGGATTCTCAACCCGGGCAAAAACAATGCTTTTCAACACACGTCGATCCTAGTTCGGCCCCGTCAGAAATGGCAGAGAACCGCCGTTTTTGGTGGAGCCGCCGGGTACTGCCCCCGGGTCCGTTATGTCTATTGCACACCGCAATTTATCGCCATATCCCGCAAAAACGGGCAGAACCTATATAGGCCCTGCCCGCTTAATGTGAAGTGTATGTAAGGCAGACGGATTATCCGCCGCCTGCATTATTTCTTCAGTGCATCCCGGATTTCGGTCAGCAGTTCGATCTCGGACGGACCGGCTGGTGCCTCTTCCTCGGCGGGTTCTTCGAACTTGGCTTTTGCCTTGTTGGCATAACGAACCAGCAGGAAGATGATGAAGGCGAGGATCACGAAATTGATGATCGAAGTGATGAATGCGCCCCATGCAAGCACATTCGCCCCCGCTTCACGCGCGGCTTCGAGCGACATGCCCTCTTCAACCAGCTCTGCACCGCTAAGCACGGTATATTTGCTGCTGAAATCGACATCACCAAAGATCATTCCGACGATCGGCATAATCACATCGGCCGTCAGCGATGCTACAATAACCGCAAAAGCGCCCGCGATAATTACCGCGACAGCCAGTTCCATCACATTGCCCTTGGCAATAAAATCCTTGAATTCTGCAAGCATGGTCAATCCCTCATTGAGTATGTTTCAACACGCTGTTTGGCAGCGTTTTTCCCGTCTGCCAAGGGGGCCGCAATCCTTGAAAAGCACTGGCACCGTGCTATCTAGATAATACAGATAAAGCGTTTTGCAGATCGTGGGCGTAAGAGCCTGCGAGCAAAGCGCGGGTAATGGGAGCTGACTTCATGAATTTCACCAAACTACGCCGTTTTGCCTTGGTTGCTGCGGCATCGCTCGGTCTCGCTGCATGCGGTATCAACTCGGTTCCGACCGCTGAAGAAGCCGCCAAGGCCAAATGGGCAGATGTCGAGGCGGCATTTCAGGAACGTGCCAATCTGCTGAACAATCTGGGTGAAATCGCCACCAGCGCATCCGACCGTGAAGGCGGCATCCTGACCGATGTGATCGAAGCGCGTTCCAAGGCGACCAGCATTCAGGTGTCGGCAGATGATCTCAACGATACTGCGAAAATGGAACAATTTGCCGAGGCACAAAACGAGTTGAGCAAAGGTTTGGGCCGCTTGCTGGTCAATGTGGAACGGTATCCGGAGCTTAAATCCAACGACAATTTCCTGATGCTGCAGGGTCAGGCTGAAGGTATCGAGAACAAGATCCGCATTGCGATCAAGGATTATAACGAGGCTGTGCGCGTCTATAACACAACCATCCGTACCTTCCCCGACACAATCGGCGCAAACCTGATCCACGGTGCAGAACCGATGACACCCTATTCGGCTGTGACCGAAGGCGCAGAAGTCGCGCAAGAACTCGATCTCGGCCGCGAGGGTAGCTGATCCGCGCATGACTGCGATTTCCCGTTTCTTTGCCGGCATAGCGACCGCCCTATGCCTGCTCGCCCTGCCCGCCTATGCCCAGCCCGCTTTTCCGGAGCTTACAGGACGTGTGGTCGATGCGGCTGACATT
>JAHDDJ010000275.1 GCA_020629385.1 Erythrobacter sp. | reverse complement strand
AGCCGGGAACCCCGGCGACCGACACGACCTGGCCGTTAACGCAGCCACCGGCGACGCCGTCGAAAAAGTCTTTATCGACAACCCAACCGCCATGATCCAAAGCCCCGGACGAGACCGTGATTTAGAGGTCGCGAACCAGAAACGGGGCAGGATCGACGCTGAGTTAAACGAAGCTACAGTTGACAACGCATTAGAAGCCGTATTCCTCAGCGGTGAAGGAGACGAACTCATGGCCCTCAAAGAACTCCTCATCCCAACTGCGGTAGCTGAAGGCCTCGCCGTCGGAGACGGTAATCCCGAGGCTATGGCCGAACCTGAATGGTTAGGTGAGATTGACGGACGTATCGACGGCGGAATGTCCAGAGCCAAAATAGTCGAATCATCCGACCTCGACGCCAGAAACGCCCGATCACAAGCAGTGTTAGGAACGGTTGCCGAGTCATATTTAGGTCTTGTTCCGGGAGTTGGAAACCCCATTGGCGGCGCAGCCGCCGACCAACTCGTCGGCGAAGTACTCAACCAAGCAGAGAACCAGGGTTTCCTCCCAACCAACAACGAACTCGAAGCCTGGAAACAACGCTGGCAAGGCGAAAACGCCGAAACAACCACTCAGCGATACCAGATACTACAAACACTCGACAAAAACAACCGACTCGACCTACCGCCAGGCGTTACCGTCGACGACGTAATGAACAACGGAGAACCTCGACTCTATGACATACGGATTCTCGACAGCGAAGGCAAACCTATTATCAAGGACGGGAAGCCAGTAACAGCAGAAGACTGGGATGATAGATTAAGAGCATTCAATTTTCAAAATGATGGGGTTGAGAAAGAAGACTAATGTATATGAAATACTCGCACCTACTGATAGCCCCTCTAGTCTTTTTGTCGGCTTGCGGCTCAAACTTTCAAGCAGAAGCTGGGTTTGACCAGACTCTTATCGAAGACCCGACCTTACTCGTCCAAGCTCCAGGCAGTGATGCTTCGTTCCGAGTCGCAGAAATCGAACCAGGCATCCGACATAACGAATTTGATTCTGAAACAATCGACCAAGCAATCCAAGATCTGTTTGAACGCGGCGAAGGAGACGACCTCTACATACTCAAACAAGCGCTCATACCAACCGCTGTGTGGTTCGGCCTCGAAGCAGGAAACGGTGACCCCGACGCCATGATCCACACCGAATGGCTCGGCGAAATAGACGGGCGAATAGACACTGCACTCAACCATACCGATTACACGCCACCAGAAACACTGTCAGAGGTAGAAATTAAACGAGTCATCGACACCGGTTTAGCTCCCCTAATCGCCAAGTCAGTCAACATCGAACCAACAGACGAACTCACCACAGCAATCAGCAAAACAGTCGCCACCTACGACTACAGCATTGGAGCAGGTAACTCAGACGAAGAACAATACTGGATCAACGAAAACGCCGAAACAATGATTCAACGCTACCAACTACTCAAGACCCTAGACGACGACAACAGGCTCGACTTGCCACGAGGGCTAACCGTCGAAGACGTAATGAATGACAATGGGCCAGAGCTTTTCGATATTCCGATTATCGAGGAGGGTGGAAAGCCAGTAGTCCAGAATAACGAAACAATATACGCCTCCGACTGGGACGAAGAACTTGCCACGTTTGACGCAAGCAACAACATTGTCGAGAAACTAGAGTAGTGAAGAAGATCCTTATTCTCGTTGTCTTCTGTTTCTTGGTTCTTTCGGCCTGCGGGTCAAGCGCACAAGCTGAGGTCGGGTTCGATCAGATTCTTATTGAAGATCCGACCTTGTTTGTTCAGGACCGGCTCAACGATGTTGTGCTACGAAACGCAAATCTAACACCAGGAGATCGTCACAATGAGTTTGATCCCGAATCGATAGACCAAGCCATCTAAAATCTATTCGAACGCGGCGACGGTGACGACCTATATGTTCTGAAACAGGCGTTAATACCAACAGCGGTGTGGTTCGGACTTGAGGCCGGAAACGGCGACCCAGACGCCATGATTGACACTGAATGGCTTGGCGAAATAGACGGACGAATAGACACCGCACTCAACCACACCGATTACACGCCACCAGAAACACTGTCAGAGGTAGAAATTAAGCGAGTCATCGACACCGGTTTAGCTCCCCTAATCGCCAAATCAGTCAACATCGAACCAACAGACGAACTCACCAAAGCAATCAGCAAGACAGTCGCCACCTACGACTACACAGCTGGAACAGGCAACTCCGACGAAGAACAAAAATGGACGGACGAAAACGCCGAAACTTTAGTCGTCAGATATCAGCTACTCAAAACCCTCGAAGATGCCCAGCACGTTCAACTCCCACCAAACATTACTGTCCAACAAGCTCTTGAGGGCGAAAACAAAATTCCTCTTTTCGATATCCCAATACTTGACGGCAACCAAGCTACTAACGACAACGAGCCAATATATGCCTCCGACTGGTACGAAAATTTCTCTGTCTTCGAACTTCAGAACGCCTTTGTTGAGAAACTAGAGTAGTGAAGAAGATCCTTATTCTCGTTGTCTTCTGTTTCTTGGTTCTTTCGGCCTGCGGGTCAAGCGCACAAGCTGAGGTCGGGTTCGATCAGATTCTTATTGAAGATCCGACCTTGTTTGTTCAGGACCGGCTCAACGATGTTGTGCTACGAAACGCAAATCTAACGCCAGGTAACCGTCACGCCGACTTTGGTCATGGTCGAACCGGCTAGAAACGCGTCGCGAATCTCGACAACTTAGTTGTTAGCAAGCCGGATATGTGTCGACTCGCTCAACGGCCAGTCTCGGAACAGTGTTTGATGCCGCTAGACCAGCAAACGTTTCGATTGTTTCAGGGTAGACGTAGCGTCCCATTAGGTGCGGAGGATTTTCTCCATTGTTTTGCCTTTCGCTAGTTCGTCGACGAGTTTGTCGAGGTAGCGAATTTCGAGCCGTTTCTGGGTGTAGCCGGTGAGCCATCGAATGATCTCGTCAACTTC
>JAHDDJ010000274.1 GCA_020629385.1 Erythrobacter sp. | reverse complement strand
CGCGGCCTGAACCCGTTTGGCGGGGAGCGGGCCGCGCAACTCGTACCGCAGGCGCGGCTGGCAGGGCCAATGCCGTGGGTTATCGCAATAATGGTGACGTTGACGGTGATCGCGGCGGCAGGCGGCCTTGCGCTCAACAATATGGCGACCAGCGCGCGTGCGGAACTGGCAGGCGGCGCAACGATCCAGATATTGGAAGCATCCGCGCCCGAGCGTGAAAGGCAGGCCGCGGCAGCTGAGGCTGCACTGGCACAGGATCCAGCGGTGGCGTCGGTCAGCCGGGTTTCGGATGAGGAACTGGACGCATTGCTCGAACCTTGGTTGGGTGTCGGCGCGAATAATGAAGCGGTACCTGTGCCAGCACTGATCGATGTGCGTTTGCGTGAGGATGCAACCGAACAAGCGCTCAACCAGCTGCGCGGTGCCTTGATCGATGTTGCACCTGCCGCAAGAGTGGACGCGCAATCGAGTTGGCTGGCACCGGTCTTTTCCGCAATTCTGTCGATGCAGTGGCTGTCGGCTGCTCTGGTGATACTCTTGGGGCTGACCAGTGCTGCCGCGGTTTGGCTGGCAGCGCGCTCGGCGCTCGGGACCAATCAGGACACAATCGAAATTGTCCACTTGCTGGGCGGAACCGACAAGCAGATAGCTCGCATCTTTGAACGCTCCATCGGCTTCGATGCGACGCTGGGCGGGGCCGTCGGGCTCGCGCTGGGTCTCGTCGCAATTCTGGTTCTGGGCAGGCAATTTGCAGCTCTGGGATCGGGCATGATGTCGGGCGGAGGGCTTGGCGTTCTTGACTGGATACTGATCGCGCTCATCCCGCTTGCAGGCGTTGTTGTTGCAATGTTGACGGCGCGGCTGACAGTGCTGGCAACCTTGCGGCGGATGCTCTGATGAAACGGTTTCTTGCAGGTTTGGCCCTTGTCTGGTTTGCTGGTTTCGTGTGGTTTGCCGTGGCGTTGCCCGGGCCGATTGCCGAAGGCGCAAGTGAGGCCGTAATTGTGCCAACCGGTGCGGCAGGCAGGATCGAGCGCGGGCTGGAAGTGCTCGAGACGGGGCAAGCGAAGAAAATGCTGGTCACTGGCGTCGATCCGGATGTGAAACCGGGTGAGTTTGCGGCACAGTTCGAAGTGCAGATGGAAACCATGACATGCTGTGTTGATCTGGGCTTCAAAGCCGTCGACACACGCGGCAATGCGACCGAAACGGCGGAATGGATAAGGCGCAACCGGGTCAAGTCCATCCGGCTTGTGACGACTGACTGGCATATGCGGCGTGCGGCCTATGAACTGCGCCGGACGATCCCGTCGACCACCACAGTGGAAGAGGATGCGGTGCCGTCCGAACCATCCCTTCGCATTCTGTTTCTGGAGTATCACAAGCTGATCGCCAGCCGCACATCGAGTATCTGGAGAGGCTGATCCATGATGCTCTTTTTCCGCAACCTGGCTTTCTATCTCGTCTTCTACCTGTTCAGCCCGGTATATATCATCGCGTCGGTTGTGGTGATGTATGTCAGCGTGCCGTTGCTGCGCAAATGCGTGCGCGGGTGGTGTAATTTCCACCGCTGGTGTCTGCGCGTGTTCATCGGAATTGAAATCCGGATTGAAGGCGAGAAACATGACGGACCTGTGTTTTACGCCATCAAGCATGAGAGCTTTTTCGAAGCAATTGATGCACCGGCCAATTTCAACTGGCCGGCACCTTTCGCCAAGAAAGAGCTGTTCCTGATCCCTGCTTGGGGCTGGGCTGCCAAGGTTTACGGTTGCGTGCCGGTTGCGCGAACAGAAGGTGCCAAGGCGTTGAGAGCGATGGTGGCAGCTGCGAAAAAACTGTCAGCGCAAGGGCGGCCCTTGGTGATCTTTCCCGAAGGCACCCGGATGCCGCATGGACAGCGCGGTGAATTGCGCGCGGGGTTTGCTGGTCTGTACAAGCTAATTGGTGTTCCGGTGGTCCCTGTCGCGGTGAATAGTGGTCCGCTGTATCATCACCGTCTGAAGAGGCCAGGTGTCATCACGTATCGCTTCGGCGAGCCTATTCCGCCGGGTCTGCCGCGAGCCGAGGTGGAAGCGCGTGTGACCGAAGCGATCAATTCGCTGAACGATACGCCAGCGGCCTGACCAGAACTGCCTTAAACGTCCTGACCCTGCTCGATAATCGAACGACGGATTGCCCGTGTGCGTGTGAACAGTTCATGCAGGGAATCTCCGTCGCCGCGACGGATTGCGCGCTGGAGAGCGGTCAGGTCCTCGGTAAAACGACCCAGCATTTCTAGCACCGCATCCTTGTTGGTCAGAAACACATCGCGCCACATGGTCGGGTCGGACGCGGCAATGCGGGTAAAGTCGCGGAAACCGCCCGCCGAATATTTGATTACTTCGCTGCGGGTGACTTCCTCCAGATCGGAAGCGGTTCCGACGATGGTATAGGCGATCAAATGCGGGATGTGGCTGGTAACAGCGAGAACGAGATCGTGATGCTCGGCATCCATAATCTCGATCCGCGATCCTAGCTGACGCCAGAAATTGGCGAGTGCATCGATCTGTTCTTGTGCCGCATCGTCTGCCGGGGTCAGAATGCACCAGCGGCCTTCGAACAATTCGGCAAAACCGGCTTCCGGTCCGCTGCGCTCGGTTCCGGCGACGGGGTGGGCAGGGATAATGCAATGATCGGGCAGGGCGGCGCACAGCGTTTCGGCGACTGACTGCTTGGAAGAGCCAACATCGCTGACAATCGCATCGGCCCGAAGCGCATCCCGGATCGCCTCGGCAGCGAAGCCCATCGCGCCAACGGGTACACACAAGATTACCAGATCGGCATCGCCCACGGCTGCGGCGGCGCTGTCTGCGATAGTGTCACAAAGGGCGCGACCCTTTGCTTTCTCCCGCGTGGCCGCATCCGCATCATAGCCGGTCGTTGCAATGCCAGGGGCGTGCTTCTTGATCGCCAGTCCAATGGACCCGCCCAGCAGGCCCAGCCCGATTATGGCCACTTTCT
>JAHDDJ010000273.1 GCA_020629385.1 Erythrobacter sp. | reverse complement strand
ATCGCCAGCGGAGCGATGGCGCCCTCAATTATATTCGATGAATGCGTCGTTCCGCAGATCGCGCAGATAGCGCTGGGCACGTTTCTGGATACGCTCCTGCTCTTTCTGGTTCATGATCTGCGCGAAATCGGGCGCATCCAGTTCCTGCGGGTCATCGCGGCCGCACAGAACGAGGACACGCACACCATCAGCAATCGAGCCGAAAGGCGGCGAGGCTTGGCCAACTTGCAGGTTGAGAATGGTCTGCTGCAATTGTTCTGGCAGAGCGCGGGCGCGGATCTGGTTTTCGACCACTTGTGCGCCAATGCTTTGCACCAGCGAGTCAGCTTCGCCGCATCCGCGAATTGCGCCGACCGCCTGCGTGAATTGCTGGATTCGCGCAGTCGCGGCAGCTTCGGTGACATCAGGCTGGAAGGCGATGGAAACCTGTTTCAGGCTCAACAGCGCGTCCCGTGGATCTGCCTGACCGATGGTCCGCTTGTCGATCAGATACATGATCACGAAACCGCCGGGAATTTCCAGCGGCCCGACCAGTTGGCCCGGCTGCATTGTCAGCGCTTGCGAGGCCATTTCTGCGGGCAACGTGTTCAGTTTCACGAAGCCCAGATCGCCGCCATTTACCGCTGTTGTCGATTCCGAAAACTGGCGGGCATAGGCGACAAAGCTGCCGCCCTGCTGCAATTGGGTAACGATCTGCTGCGCGTTCTGGAACACGGTCTCGCGCGTTTCGGTCGTCGCGCTGAGATAAATTTCACCGATGCGATACTCGTCAGTGCCACGTTGCGCTTCCCGGCGGGCAATTTCCTCGCGCACTTCCTCGTCGGACACATTGATGAACGGAGAGATGGTCCGGCGGATCACATTGCTCCATGCAGCTTCGCCGCGAATCTGACGCTTTAGCGAGGCTGGCGAAGAGCCGATTTGCAGCAAATATGAGTCCATCCGCGACGGATCGGTGCTGAAATTCTGCTCGGCAAGCTGTGCATAGCGCTGGTTCACTTCAGCGTTTTCGACTGGAACTTCGTGCAGTTCGGCGGCCTGGATCTGCAGCGTTTCGTCAATCAAGTTGCGCAGAACCTGCATCCGTACGCGTTGCAGTTCTTCCGGGGGCAATTCCCCTTCGGAAGCCGAAACCAGCAGCGCCACGCGATGATCGACATCCGTGCCGGTAATAACCGTTCCGTTGACGACAGCCGTTGCGGAGCGGTTGTTGGGATCATTCTGTCCAAGAATATTTACATCGGCGGGGATGTCGAGCGCGCCGGTGGTTGTCGTCTGCGCCTGAGCGGCAACAGGCCCGACTGCGAGTGCCACCAAGGCAAGCCCGCCAAGAAGCTTGGAAAAAGTCTTTTGAATCACAGGTTAATTCCGTTTGCAGCGCCGTCCAGAACGCCCAGGGTCATATTTCTTCCGTACTGCTCTGGCCAAAACAGGCTTAACCAAAGCTGAGTGGGGCTGCGATAGCGTGTTTGGTGCGACGTGCCAATCATTCGCTGGCCGCAATCCTCCACAGCGATAAAAGGCAGATCAGCGGAAGCCGAGATTGCGCAAGGCGAAATAGAACTGGAAGGTGTTCCCGCGCTGCGCATCGCCCGCAGTGATATAGTCACGACGCCATGTCAGACCCAATTCCAGGCAATCATCCTGATAGGCAAGGCCCAGCCGTGTGCGCACGGGCTCGAATCCGTCCGAGTTGAAAATCGGGTCCTCATCGGCGTCGGTGAGGTTGAACACGCCCGAACCGAATAATGACCAGTATTTGGCGAAAGCTACGCGGGTCGCGACACGCAGCTCCTCCCGGTCCTGCAAATCTTCTATTCCTGCGGCAATATCGCGGTTCAGACGCAGATAGCCAATTTCTGCGTAAGTTTTGCGGTCACCCACTGTCGCATCAAACTCGTTACGACGGACTGCGAAATTGTCCTTGTCGAGCCGGTATCGGTGGGTGAATTTGACGAAATCCTTGTATCTGACTTCGGTTCTGCCGACGAAATCGGAAACACGCTCGCTCAGCCCGGTTCCGTCAACCAGAATATTGCGGTCCTTGTCGAGCCGGTAGGATTGGCCCAGCGTCGTTTTGACGCGCCAGCCCGGGCGCTGCAGTGACCAGTCGAACCCCCATGTTACCCGCGCGCCATCTTCGACACGGTCATATCCGGGGAAACGGTTGAGCGCGAAGAGGTTTGAGTCTTCCAGATCAATTGCCCGGGCGTCTTCGTTGGGAACAGCAAGATTGCGGATCGGGGGTGTAGCCACCAGTTGAACACGCGGGGTAAATACCTGTGTTCCGCCCAGCGCCTCGCCTACAAACGGCCATTCCATGTCCAACGCAGCCAAGGCAATACCGCGCGCCTGCCAGCCGGGTGAACCGCGGTAAATCTCGGTCGCAGTGAACGCGTTTTCGTCGCTGTAATAGACGTCGCCGCGCACCAGACCGGTGACGGTAACGACTTGTCCCAGATCGGTGAGCCGCTTCATCGACCACTTGCCGCCGGCAAATGCGCGGCTGGTGTCTTGTCCTTGATCACGGAACAGGGCGAGCGTGTTGGCCTGCAGTTCGAGAGTGCCGCCAAGCCCCGCAGGGTTATTGAAGCGTTTGCGATAATCGATCACGGGCGCGACCAGCGGCACTTGGCCTTGCGGGGCATTCAAGCGCAGAGTTTGCGTCGCCCAGCCTGCAATCGACAGGTAGGATGTGTTGGAAATCCGTTCCAGATTCAGTGTCGAGCGCAGCCGGTCATCGCGGCTGATGTCATAGCGCCGCAGGAAAGTGCGGTCGGTTGCGACGCGGATCGAGCCGGTCAGGCTCCATTGCGGGTCAAACTGGAACTTGCCGTTTGCGAACACATAGCCGCGAAGATCGCTTTCGGTGGTCGGAACGCCGCTAAAACGGGAAATCCGGCGACTATGCGTGAGATAGCCGGTGATCTGGTAGGCACCCTTATCAGTCAAATGCCGCCACTGCGCCGATACCATCGGTGGTGCTTCGGTGAACAGATA
>JAHDDJ010000272.1 GCA_020629385.1 Erythrobacter sp. | reverse complement strand
TCGCGTGTCGCTTTGCCGACCATCAGTTCCTTGTAGATGATATCATGCAACAGCTCGACATTGGGCATTTCCGGCGGCATTAAATCCACACCATGCGCGACCAGTCGCTGCCGGTAGAAGCTCTCTGTCATGACATTGCGGGTACCGATCAGGGCGGCGTTGCTTGCCCCCTTCTCCTGCATTCGCTTGCCCACACAATCGGCGATATGAAGAACGGGAATATCCACCGCGCCGGCTACACGATCATAGACCTTGTGCATCGAATTTGCGGCGATAATCAGCGCGCCGGCGCCAGCTTGCTCAAGCCTTTTTGCTGAATCCGCCAGCACTGTACCGGCACGGTCCCAATCCTCTTCGGATTCCAGCCCGAACAACGTACTGAAATCGAGATTCTCGATCAGCAGAGGTGCGCTTGTCATACGCGACGTCCGGCGCTGGATCAGCGTATTGATCCGCTCGTAATACATGCGCGTGGAGACCCAGCTCATGCCCCCAATCAGTCCCAGCTTTCGCACGCCAAAATCCCCTTTGATTGCGCACAGATATCGCGGCGCGGCATAAATCTCTGACTATGAACAAAAGTTGAGGATGGCCAGTGGCTGGTGAAAGAACTCACCCGAACTCTGGTTAATCGGCCTGCGCTGACTGATCCGGCCCTGCTGTCAGGACTTTTTCTGCCATCCACTGGCGCACGGCGGCGGCGCTTTCGTCGGCGATTTCTTCCATCGGAAGATGGCCGATACCCTCGTAAATGACCAGCTGGCTACTAGGCAGATGCTCGTCATACCAGCGGCCCGCATCGACAGGGACCAGCGCATCCTCGTCACCCCACATCACCAGGCTTGGCATAGGCAAGGATGATATCTGTTCGGACGTATATGTCACACGCGGCGTGTTGAAACGCGCAATGGTTGCGCGGCGATTGCCGGGATAGCGCAGCAATTCCCAATAGCGGTCAATTGCCTCTGGCGTTGCAACATCCTGATTGGACACGCTTTGCTGGAAGCTTTTTTCCACGAGACTGCGCGGCGTGATGTGCTCCATGATCCGGTTAACCCCCGGCATTGCGGCAATGGTAAACCCGATATTGCCGCCGCTGCCCTCAGGACGTTTCACCGGAGCGCCGCTGGCATCGACAAGGATGAGTCCATTCAATCGATCAGGGTGGGCAAGCGCGTAACCGGCAGAAACCCAGCCACCCATCGAGTTGCCGCCCAGCGTGAAGCTTTCCAATCCTAGATGGTCGGCAATTTGATCCACATCCTCGACAAAGTCTTCCAGCGCGTAGCCGCCATCCTGCGAGGGACCGGTCAGCCCGTGCCCGATCTGGTCATAGCGGATCACGCGAAAATCATTCTTCAGCGCATCGACCCAGGGTTGCCACGTATGCAGATCAGCGCTCGATCCGTGCAGCAGAATAATGGCAGGGGCATCACGCGGGCCTTCGTCGCGCAGATGCACCTGCTGTCCATCCGCCAAAGTAATGAATTGCGACGGTTCTCCGCCATATTTGGCGCGCATTTCTTCGGGATCGGTATCGGGCGTGCGGAAGATGAAAAAGGCGATCGCAAGAATGCCGAACAACACACCGATTATCTTGAAGAAACGCTTCACTGATCCATCTCCGCGACCCAGCGCCGGACTATGTCCACGCCGTCTTTGTCCACAGTTGTCTTGCCAAGTTCGGGCATCGCGACGCCGGGATTATCGCTATCCATCCGGTGCACCATTATCGAGCGCTTGGGATCGCCGGGCACAATCGAAAAGTTCAACCCGCCGGAACCTTGCCCGGCCGACACGGGACGTTTGCGCACGCCGAGCGCAGTCGCGTCATCTTGCTCCCAGCGAAGATCCAGCCCCGTGTTGGACGCTTTCCCGCCCGGCTGGTGGCAATGCGCACAATTGACGTCGAGGTAAGCGCGCGCAGCTGCATCCAGTGCAACTTTCTTACGCTCTGACCAAAGCGGCATTGTGTCATGAGCATCAGGAACCGCATCGAGATGACCTGCCCCGGCAAAGCTGCTCAACCATGCTGCCGAAAGATTGCGCGCCTTGGGGCCAATCGGCATCACCGCATCGCCGATACTATGGCATTGTTTGCACTGGTTCTTGTTGGGGATGCGGTAGCTGATCGTGCCGTGATCGGGCGTATCAACCTCCAACCGCGCTCCAGCAATCGCGAGCCGCGCCTCGGTCTGTTCCTCGTTCCAGCGATAGGGCAAAGCCAGCCAGCCATCGGCGCGGTGGAGCAGGACGCGCGTTTCGATAAGCTTGCGATCATCGCCCTCACCAAAGGCAAACGTCTTGATCAGCGCGCTGCCCACGGGAAAGTCGAGCAGGCCTTCCCCGTCCGCCTTCGCCTGCTGGCCATCGGGCACATAGGCAAAACGCAGCTTTGCCGCTCCGTCGGAATAGAGCGGTGTGTTCAACTCATAAGGGACAACGCCCAGCGTCGGAATTTGCGCGTCTGCATGGATGAAGAAGCCGTATTCTTCCAGGGTTCGCGGCATGCCTTTTTCAAGGATCGCCGCATCGTTGACGTCCGGCGCGGCGCGGCGGGCATCGGCGCTGTCACCAACGCCGATCGCAGCCGTCAAAGCGGCCGCCGCACATGCCAGAACCAATGCACCCTTGCGCATCACTGTTTGACCACAGCCTCCATAGCTTCGGGCAGGACAATCTTGGGCAATGTCGGCTTGCGGCTCCCGTCACCTGCGTAGTCCACCAGACTTGGCTGAGCCTCGCCTAAAGGCTGCGCATGACGCGTAAGGCCTAACGACAGCACTGGCACGTCATCATCGATCACAATGTCTTTGCCATTCCCATCATGGATCACAGGTGGAACCACCCCACCAAAGGCCTGCGCCAACAAGGCACCGCCTTCAAAGGCCGGCTTGTATCCGGCACGTCCTTGCAGATTGTCCGTGACCAAGATGTTGATCGGATAGGGATTGTAGTTCTTGTCCTCGGTCTCGTTGGGATATGCGATCACAAACACATTGCC
>JAHDDJ010000271.1 GCA_020629385.1 Erythrobacter sp. | reverse complement strand
TTGGCAATCGAATTCCAGCTGAATGTTCCGATACTGACCATGATCATTACGGCTACCAGCGCAGGCATCGGCACGCTGCCCACATAAGGACCGAGCACCGTGAGCAGGAACAACAGAAACGCGCCCGCTGTGAACGTCGACAAACGTCCACGACCGCCTGAGGCAACGTTGATAACCGACTGCCCGATCATCGCACAACCGCCCATACCGCCAAAGAATGCTGCAACCGTATTGGCGACGCCCTGCCCCCAGGTTTCGCGCTGCTTGTTGCTGTCCGTATGCGTCATATCATCGACGATCTGGGCGGTGAGCAGGCTTTCGAGCAGACCCACCGCCGCCATCGTCAGCGAATAGGGCAAGATGATCATGAAGGTTTCCCATGTGAAAGGCACATCGGGAATGCCGAAAGTTGGCAGGCCGTCAGGCAGCTTGCCTTCGCCGGCCACATTGTTGACCGGCAGGTTCCAGAACACGGCAACAGCCGTGAGCAAAACAATGGCGACCAGCGGGCTTGGCACCACTTTGGTAATGCGCGGGAAGCCATAGATAATCGCCAGTCCGGCGGCGACCATGGCATAAGTTTCCCAGCCAACATTGGTCAGTTGCGGAATTTGCGCCAGGAAAATGAGGATCGCCAGTGCATTGACGAAGCCGGTAATCACCGAGCGCGAGACAAACTGCATCAGCAGATCGAGCCGCAAAATCGCAGCAATGCCCTGAATAATCCCCATCAGGATCGTCGCTGCGAACAAGTATTCAACCCCGTAATCCTTGACCAATGGGATCACCACCACGGCCACCGCTGCCGTTGCCGCAGAGATCATACCGGGACGGCCACCCACCAGCGCAATCACCATCGCAATCGCCACCGAGGCATACAGGCCGACGCTAGGGTCCACGCCCGCAATCAGCGAGAAACCGATCGCTTCCGGAATAAGTGCCAGCGCAACCACGATGCCTGCAAGAATATCGGCGCGGATATTGCCGAACCATTCCTGCCAGGTTGTCGATTTCGTGTTCGTGGGAGTCGTGCCAGCAACAGCAGCTTCGGCAGCCATAAAGAATGTCCAGATTTCGTGTGAAACGCCAGTGGCGCATGCAGTAAGTGTCGCGCCTCTAGTCATTTATGCTGCAATGCACAACCGCGAACGAAACCGGCTTGTGCCGCGGGAATAGGCGAGCCACCGGCAGATGCACTGCCGATGGCTTGCTCTTGTTACTCACTCAGTCCTTGCACAGTGTAAGCGTAAAGGCCTCGTTCTCCTGATAATGGAAGCACACATCGTAGCACACGCCGAGCATGCGAAGTTCGTAATCACCCGCTTTCGCGCCGCGTGTCCGGATCATGAATTGCCGCGAAACCTGTCCGGGGACATCATCCACGCATGGGCCCACATCGCCGAAGCAAACCGGACCAAGCGGGACAATTTCAACCGAAGGCGAACCATCCGGCAACATCGGCACGGCGCCTCCACCCACTTCGCGAATATACACTGCACCAATGTTGAAATTGCGCAGAGTAACATCGGCATAGCAATTGCTGATGGTAACGCAGACGATTTCGGTATCGTCGGTTTCCATACAATCGCATTCGCTATCGCCCCACGTAACAGAAATACACGGCTCGATGGCCGGCGTTTCGATGGTTGTGCAGGACGGAACGCCGCACGACCCGCAAATCGCTTCGGCGAGCATGGACTCATATTCGGACACCGACGGGGCCGCGCTGATATACGCCTTGCCGCCCGTCGGCTCACACATATCGCGGTAATTTTGCTCGACTGTCGCACCGCGATTGAGCGTCGTCAGATGGTTGGCAAAAACCGTGACGTTGTTGGTTGTGGCAGCCGCAACAGCGCCGGCAACAGCCGCAGCCTCGTTCGCGACATCGCCCAATGGCGAAATCCCGTCGAGTTCTTCGTCACTGATGTAGAAAATGGCCCGGCAGGCATCATCGCGCCAGTCGTAATGGTTGGAAAGATCCTCCACCGCGTTGGCGCCTTCTTCGCGGGCATAGCCGCCGGTCGGGTTGTTGGTCGCCAATGTCGAGGGATCGACACCCAATCCGGTCAGATAGTCGAGATGACTGGTTGTAAAGACCGTGCCACTCCAGACCCCTTCGACCCCGAAATAGGCGATGCGTAGATCAACCGGGCAGCTTGCCTTTGCTGCTTCGATGGCGCGATCAACCGCCGAACTAACCGCCGATGCGGCGCGTGACATCGATCCGCTGGAATCAATCAACACAATCAGATCGGCCAGAAACGGCGCATCGGGATTGCGACCGGTGCAGCCACAACCGCTATGCGTGTCTTCGCCAAGATGCGGCAGACTGTTTGCCTTGGTTGAACATTGACGGCCCACATAATTGCTGACGGCCTTGTTGATATCGTCGCATGAAAGCGGGCGCATTCGTGCGCTTTTGCTGCCTTCGAACAGGGCGTCGAGATTTGCGGCCTCGCCGCGCTTATCCGATTTCGCGGATTTGGATTTAGCCATGATATTTCCTCCAGGATGCGGAATTGCTCCACATTCTGGTCTGTTCGCGGGCGGCAAAGGTTCAATGACGCGGGTGTTTGACACCGGCGCAATGCCAATTAGACACAGCAGCTGAAGGAGCTTCCATCGATGAAAATTGCCGCCCCGTTATTGGCCGCCATACTGCTTGCTGGAACAGTACTTTCAGCTCCGGCTCAAGCCGAAGGAAGCGCCGCTACTGCCGATAACACGGCGACACAGCTATTTTCCGATTATCAGGCGTGGCAGCAGGAAAATGGCTGGCGGCCAGGGGCTTTGCCCTCCGTAACGCCCGAGGCGCAGGAAGAGCGTGCCGAAGCCTTGCGAGACTACCTCTCGCGGTTGGATGCGATTGATCAGGACAGTCTTTCGTCTGCCCAGCGGGTAAACACGGCGGTGTTTCGCAGTGTTGTCACCGAACGGCTGGGTGATGCGGAGTTCCGCGAATGGGAAATGCCGCTCAACAGCGATTCCAATTTCTGGAGCTATCTCAACCCG
>JAHDDJ010000270.1 GCA_020629385.1 Erythrobacter sp. | reverse complement strand
CTCCAGCGCGCTTTGCAGACCGAAATGGGCGATCTACCGCCCTTCCGTCGTTTTGGCGGCGTGACTGCCTATACTGAAGGATGGGGTCTATATTCGGAAGAACTGCCCAAAGAGATGGGCTTCTACACCGATCCCTATTCTGATTTCGGGCGGCTGGGCATGGAGCTATGGCGCGCGTGCCGTCTGGTGGTCGACACCGGCATCCATCACAAACGCTGGAGCCGCGAAAAGGCGATCCAGTATCTAACCGACAACACGCCCAATCCCGATGGCGATATCCGCAAGGCGATCGAGCGCTATATCGTCTATCCCGGGCAAGCGACGGCATACACGATCGGCAAGCTCAAGATCATGGAATTGCGCGAAAAAGCGCGCACAGAGCTGGGCGAGAAATTCGATATTCGCGGCTTCCACGATACGGTTCTGGAAAGCGGGCCCGTCCCGCTGTCGATCCTGGAAGAGAATGTGGACAGCTGGATAGCAGCACAAAGCTGAGCGCGCGAATGTCGCTAGGATACAAGGGCTTGCGCGGCCTTCCGGCTATGACTTGTGCCAGCAGCGCAAGCTTTGTCTCTCCAGGATATCGCTTGATGCGCTCGGGGTGGGGTGTGGCCGGATGGGTCGCAGCTGTCTGACATATGCCACCCCGCTTTCACCTCAACTATTTCGACCCGCCGCCCGAGCTGGAGCGATACGTGCTCACCATGTTCGACTTTGCGTGGGATTCGCCCGAAATTACCGACAAGCAGCCGGGTGCCGTAGGGCAATTGGTACTCTTCCCGCACGGTACAGGTTCAATGGAGTTCGGTGGAGGCGCATTTCCGGTAACTGGCGAATCGCACATGCTGGCGGGCTTTTCGGTAGCAGCGCCATATACCGTCGACGGGCCATGGCATGCTGTAGGAGCATCTCTTTCTCCGCTTGGTTGGGCGGCGCTGACCGGGAAACCGGCCGACGAATATATCGACCGCTTTTTTGATCCCGCCGAAATTCTGGGACCCGAATGGACCGAATTCGCGAGCCGGACCAATTCCGCTTACCGGGCCGGGATTCTAACCGGCCAGCAAGCCGGTGATGCTATGGCACAATGGATTATACCGCGCTTGAAACCCGTTCCGGCCCGCCACGAAAAGCTGGTTGACGATACGCTGGGATGGCTTGGGTCGGCACTAAACCCCTCAATCGAAGACCTTCTTCCTCGCCTTTCCTATTCGCGCAGACAGGCAGAGCGTTTGGTGGAGCGTTATTTCGGGTTTCCACCCGCAGCGGTTGCGCGGAAATATCGTGCAGTGCGTGCGGCAGCGTTGCTGTCACAGCCTGATCTTACCGATCACGAAGAGGCCATGGTGGCCGAGGCATTCTATGACCAACCGCATATGGTGCGCGAAATCCGGCGCTATTGCGGGCATACGCCGAGCAGGTTGGGCGGGCCTGCTAACCCCATCTTGCAGACGATGTTGCGGATGAAGAACTTTGATCGCCTCAAGCTCGTGGGCCGCAAAAACTCCTGATTTTTGCTAACGACTCGCAACAAGCGGATTGCGCTTGAACCCTTGGCAAAGCACGCCTAGCTGCAATTCGGAACAAATCAGTCTGAATTAGATTTACGCAGCATGAGACTTTCCAATCTGGCCGATTACGCCGTCGTAACGATGAGCGCTGCTGCCCGCCATTGCGGGGGTGGGCGCGTGTCTGCGTCGGAACTGGCGGCGGAAACGCGTTTGCCGGCGCCGACAGTCCAAAAGGTGGTCAGCAAACTTACCGCCGCGGGGCTGTTGCGTTCTGTTCGCGGGGCCAAGGGCGGCTTGCAATTGGCACGCCCGGCTGCGGCGATTTCGGTGGCCGATATTGTCGAGGCCATCGAAGGGCCGATCGCCCTGACAGCGTGTATCGACGAAAATTCGCATATGTGCGGGCTGGAAGAAAACTGCGCGGTCCGGCCACATTGGCCCATCGTGAATGACGCTTTGCGCGGGGCCTTGGCGGAAATTCCGCTGACCCGGCTGGCGCGCCCGCAACCTCAAGACACCAGCCTTGCCCAAGAGGAAATGGCATGAACGAGCAGACAACTCTCCCTGAAGAGGAAATCCAGGATAAGGCCGCGCGCGATGCTGCCAAGAAACTGGAATCCTATGAACACGGTTTCTCCTCGGATATCGAACAGGAATTCGCGCCCAAGGGCCTGAATGAAGACACCGTGCGCTTCATCTCGGCCAAGAAGGATGAGCCGGAATGGATGCTCGAATGGCGGTTGAAGGCCTTCCGCATGTGGCAGACCATGGAAGAGCCGAACTGGGCCAAGCTCGGCTATCCGGAAATCGATTATCAGGACGCGTATTATTACGCCGAGCCGAAGAAGAAGCCGAAGCTGGAATCGCTCGATGAGCTCGATCCCGAAATCAAGCGCGTTTATGACAAGTTGGGCATTCCGATTGCCGAGCAGGAAGTTCTTGCGGGCGTAGAAGGCGCGCGCAAAGTCGCCGTCGATGCGGTGTTTGACAGCGTATCAGTCGCAACCACTTTCCGCGAAGAGCTGGAGAAGGCGGGCGTCATCTTCCGCTCTATTTCCGAAGCGATCAGGGAATACCCCGATCTGGTCAAAAAGTGGCTCGGCAAAGTGGTGCCGATGCGCGACAATTACTTCGCGACGCTCAATTGCGCGGTTTTTTCGGACGGTACGTTTGTGTACATCCCCGAAGGCGTTCGCTGCCCGATGGAGCTCTCCACCTATTTCCGGATCAATGCGGAAAATACCGGCCAGTTCGAACGGACGCTGATCGTCGCCGAAAAGGGCAGCTATGTCTCTTATCTGGAAGGCTGCACTGCACCGATGCGCGATGAAAACCAGCTGCACGCAGCAGTAGTGGAGCTGGTCGCGCTGGATGATGCAGAGATCAAATATTCGACCGTGCAGAACTGGTATCCCGGCGATGCCGAGGGCAAGGGTGGAATCTACAATTTCGTGACCAAACGCGCGCTGTGTCAGGGCGCACGGTCTAAAGTCAGCTGGACGCAGGTGGAAACCGGCAGTGCGGTGACGTGGAA
>JAHDDJ010000269.1 GCA_020629385.1 Erythrobacter sp. | reverse complement strand
ATGCGCAAGGCAGCGGGCAAATTTGTGCACGAACATGACGGTTTGATGCGGGCGGCGCGCAGTCTGCCGATACCGCAAACGTCGGATTAAGGGGGAAGATATGTGGGATTTCATTTTCAGTACTGCCAACATGCTGGCGATGATCTGCTGGGCGGCGCTGATACTGTTGCCGCGTAAGCCTCTCGTGCTCAGCCTCATCATGTATCTCGGGGTGGGGCTGCTGTGTCTGGTGTATTCAGCGGGTTTGATATCCATCGTCGCCGGATGGGTCGATCCGGTTGGCACTGGCAGTGGAGGGGAAACGAGCTTCAGCACGATCGAAGGCGTGCGGGCGATCTTCTCCAGCGATGGCGGCGTGACGGTCGGCTGGGTTCACTACCTTGCCTTTGATTTGTTTGTCGGGCTGTGGATCGCCAAGGACGCCGATGCGAAAGGGTTTAACCGTTTCATCCAGGCGCCGATCCTTCTTGCCACTTTGTTCGCCGGTCCAATCGGGCTGTTCACATGGCTGATCCTTCGCGAGCGCAGCGCCCGTAAGACAGCCCGTGCAGCGAAAGCGTGAAGCGCCACGCGCCTGCCACGACGCGAAACAGCGCTGCTATTGCAGAGGTTCTGGCAAAGGAACTGCCCGCGACAGGAACCGTGCTGGAAATAGCCAGCGGATCGGGTGAGCATGCACTCTATTTCGCGCGCGCATTTCCGCAGATTATCTGGCAACCTACCGACTTTGATTCCGAAGCACTGGAGTCGATTGCTGAGTGGCGTGCGGAGGCCGGACTGTCCAATATCGCCGCCCCTTTCCAATTGGATGCCGGGGCCTCCCGCTGGCCGGTAGAGGCGGCGGATGCGATCTTTTGCTGCAATATGATCCATATCAGCCCGTGGTCGGCAACCAAAGGGCTGTTCGCGGGTGCTGAACGTGTTTTGCCCTCGTCGGGCAAGCTCATCCTGTACGGACCATTCCTGGAAAGCGACGTAGAAACAGCACTTTCAAATCTGCAGTTCGATCAAAGTCTGAAGGGACGCAATCCTGCTTGGGGACTTCGCCAACTCAAGGACCTGGATACACTTGCGGCGTTGCATAGAATGAAGCGGGCACAGCGTTATACCATGCCCGCCAACAATCTTACTCTGGTTTATCAGAAATCTTGAACGGCTTACGTCTCGTCATCAACAGCGTCGGCTGCAGATTTGAGATCGTCGCCAAGGCCGCGCACCGTGTTGCAGGCGGTCGTACCAAGAACCAGTATGCTCAGGCTTGCGGCGATCAATGCTTTGCGGATCATAGTGAATTCCTTTGTGACATTCCCCTGTCAGAACCCGCCTTGGGCGACAAATGTTCCGCGATCAAGCGGGCATTCCGGGCACTGCTTTGGTCTTGGACAGGCTGTGTTCGCGCCAGGCGATAATCATTCCGGCCCCAATGATGAGCGGAGCGCCCAGCCACAATGCCGCGGTGGGGAGCCGGTCGAAGAACAGGAAACCGAATAGAGTAGCCCACAGCAACGCGCTGTAATCCATGACGATCACGCTCGCCACAGCGCCATATTTCAGGGCAGCGGTGAGCAGGAACTGGCCAAGCAACCCTGACACTGCCAGCGCTGCGAGAAGCATCCACTGATAAGGAGTATGATCGGTGAATACGAAGGGCAGCCAAAGCGCGAGAAGCGGGGCTGTGAACGCCGCGAAGTAGAACACGATAGTCATCGGGTTTTCGGTTTTGGTCAGATCACGGATCTGGATCGATATCAGAGCAATCATAAACGGCGCTGCCAAGGCCACGCCTGCTGCGAATAGCGGGATGCTGCTGTCACCAGGCTGCGCGATTACCACTACGCCGGCGAAGCCCAACAGCACCGCGCCCCAACGGTAGATGCCGACCTTTTCTTTCAACAATAGCGCCGACAGGATCACGGCCCATATCGCCGAGGTAAAGCCGAATGTCGTTGCTTCAGCCAATGGCAGCAGCGTAACCGCGCCGAAATTGAGGAACATGCCCGTCAGCCCGTACAAAGCGCGCTGGGCATGTTTGCCAAGTCGCTGCGTTTTGAGCGATTGCAGCGCTCCGGTTGCGGCGAACCAGATCAGCAGGATCGGAACGGTGGGCAATTGCCGCCAGAAGAGTATTTCTGCGAGGTGGATGCCGCTTTCGCTCGCCTTTTTGACCAGCACCAGCATGACCGACAACGTGAATGCAGCAGCTAGGCGGATCAGCAAGGCTAGCTGCGGGCGTTGTGCTGGAGTGGGAGCAATCTGGTTGGACACGCATGCGCCATATGCCATCGGGGCAAGGCTGCAAACACAGCAAATCTATTAGGCTGTTGCATGGCCATGCGCGGCATCCCATATCGCCGCCCTGATGGATATCATCCAACCTTTGCGAGACTATCTCACTTTTGCCAGCGAGGCGGAAATTGTTGGCCTGTGGGGGCTGGCCATGGTTCTGGTTGCGTTGCTGGCCTTGTGGGCAGAGAAACGTCGCAACAAAGTCGCAAAGTTCGACAATGTGGGTTGGGTCCCGTGGACCGCGATATTTATGACGAGCGCAATGATTGCTGCCGCCTGCATTGCGCTGGCGGCAAAAGGAATTATCGCGGGCGAGTAGCTCCTATCACCCGGGATAAGTTTTACAGGCAGGCTTCCAGATAGGCTTGATCAAACCCGAACTGGCGGGCTTTTTCCAGCGTGTAGGGACGCAGGCCGCTGGCGCGGAATTCACCGATGATCTTGCCGTCTTCGCTCTCGTCGAGATATTCGAACTTGAACAGGTTCTGGGTCACGATCACATCGCCTTCCATCCCGATTACCTCGGTAATGTCGGTTGTCCGCCGTGAACCGTCACGCAGACGTTTCACCTGGACAATGATGTCGACCGATTCCGCGATCTGGCGCGAAATGGCCTCTTTCGGGATCTTGATGTCGCCCATCAGGATCATGTTTTCCATACGGCCAAGGCATTCACGCGGGCTGTTGGCGTGAAGCGTACACATGGAGCCATCGTGGCCGGTGTTCATGGCGGCGAGAAGGTCGAAACATTCCGCGCCACGAATCTCACCCAGAAT
>JAHDDJ010000268.1 GCA_020629385.1 Erythrobacter sp. | reverse complement strand
CTGGAGAAGGTCAAAGACCGGATCATCGAATATCTTGCGGTGCAGGCCCGTACCAACAAGCTGAAAGGCCCGATCCTGTGTCTCGTCGGCCCTCCCGGGGTCGGTAAGACTTCGCTCGGCAAAAGTATCGCCAAAGCGACGGGGCGTGAATTCATCCGCCAGTCTCTGGGCGGCGTTCGTGACGAGGCCGAGATTCGTGGCCATCGCCGGACCTATATCGGCTCGCTGCCGGGCAAGATTGTCACCAATCTGAAGAAAGCAGGATCAAGCAATCCGCTGTTCCTGCTCGACGAGATCGACAAGCTGGGGCAGGACTTTCGCGGCGATCCGGCATCGGCACTGCTGGAGGTTCTCGATCCCGAACAGAACAGCAAGTTCCAGGACCATTATCTGGAGCTTGATATTGATCTGTCCGACATCATGTTCGTGACCACCGCCAACAGCCTCAACCTGCCGCAGCCGCTGCTCGACCGGATGGAGATCATCCGTCTGGAAGGCTACACTGAAGACGAGAAGGTCGAGATCGCGACGCGCCACCTGATCGACAAGCAGATCGAAGCGCATGGATTGAAAGAGGGTGAGTTCACCCTGACGGACGAGGGCCTGCGCGATCTGATCCGGTATTACACGCGTGAGGCCGGTGTGCGGACGCTAGAACGCGAGATTGCGCGTCTGGCCCGCAAAAGTCTGCGCCAGATTGTCGAAGGCAAAGTGACCAGCGTAACTGTCACGCCGGAGAACCTGGGTGAATTCGCTGGCGTGCGCAAATTCAAACACGGCATGTCCGACGAAGAGGCGCAGGTCGGTGCCGTCACCGGGCTAGCCTGGACCGAAGTCGGCGGCGAATTGCTGACCATCGAAAGCGTGACAACGCCGGGCAAGGGCGAAATCCGCTCGACCGGTAAGCTGGGCGACGTGATGAGCGAAAGCATCGCAGCAGCATTCAGCTTTGTGAAGGCGAGGGCGCCTGCTTACGGGATCAAGCCTTCGATCTTCCAGCGCAAGAATATCCATATCCACTTGCCCGAAGGCGCTGTTCCCAAAGATGGGCCTAGCGCAGGCGTCGGCATGGTGACGTCGATCGTATCGACACTGTCCGGCATCGCAGTACGGCCTGACGTGGCTATGACAGGCGAGGTCACTCTTCGCGGCCGTGTGCTTGCGATTGGCGGTTTGAAGGAAAAGCTGCTCGCCGCGCTTCGTGGCGGTATCAAGACGGTGCTGATTCCGGATGACAATGTGAAGGACCTCGCGGAAATTCCGGACAATGTGAAAGAGGGGCTGGAGATCATCCCTGTTGCGCATGTCGATCAGGTTTTGGAAGTTGCGCTGACTTCCGTCCCGACGCCGATCGAATGGACCGAGGCAGACGATCTGGCCAGTCAACCTTCCAAAACAGGCGAGGCCGACTCGATACCGCCAACCGCGCATTAAGTTGTTCTACGCAACGCTTCCGGCGGAATTTAGGGCTTAGAAATTGTACAAATGCGACATTGGCGGGGGTGTGACAGGCCATTAGTTGCGGAATGGGACAATTTCGTACTTTTTGCGGCCAGTTGACGCGAATTGCCTTTGACAGAAGCTGTAAAATTCCCTTCTATCCCTCGCCATTGCCAAGGCGCATAGAACGCCGGGCCGGACAGCAGTTTAACATTTTTCACATGGGGGTTTCAGGATGAACAAGAACGATTTGATCAGCGCGGTAGCCGACGCGAGCGGATTGTCGAAGAGCGATGCGGCAAGCGCAGTCGAAGGCGTGTTTGACTCGATCGTAACGGCTTTGTCGAAGGGGGACGAGGTTCGCTTGGTAGGTTTTGGCACATTCGCGGTCGCCAAGCGTAAAGCATCGATGGGTCGCAATCCGCGCACCGGTGAACCAATGCCGATCAAGGCGTCCAACCAGCCCAAGTTCAAAGCAGGCAAGGGCCTTAAAGACGCGGTCAACTAAGCCAGCCCGGTTTAGGCCGGGCCCCGTTTTGACTATGAAAAGCCCCGCTCGCCGATCTGGCAAGCGGGGCTTGTCGTTTATGGTGCTGTGTGCGGACTTACCGCGTCATTCGCCTAGTTGGATAAGGGCGGTCGGGGCGGAACTGGTCGATGGGGATATGTCCCAAGTCAGGGTTTGCCGTGTCGCTTCTATCGACGGCCCTTCATCAGTATTGTTGGCCAGAATCCGGCCATTGGTGATGATCCTGAAAGTACCCGCCATTTCCGGGATTCCTTTCTTGCTATCAGTGCCTTCACCGGCAGCGGCTTCTTTCAATCCCTGCGCGAACCCGCCCATCATCATGCCGGTCATCGGATTGCCGCCTTCCTGCATGGCGAAGCCGGGCGCATTGACACGAAGCTGATCGCCTTCGCGCAGGATGACCTGCATGAACGGGCTGGGCAGCGGCACGCCTTCCATCACGGGAAAAGAGAAGTCATGGCTCAACATTCCGCTGACAGAATATTCAACATTGAACACGCCATCGCCCTTGTAGACGACTGAGTTCCAGCCGCGCTGCCGCTCCAGCATTGCAGCCATCTTGTTGCCGGCTTCAGGGTCGTTCGGGTCAAGGCCACCTAGAAATCTCGCAGCTTCCTGCGCATCACGTTCTTTCTTGCGCTTGCGGTCAGCTGCGCCTTCGTTCCACTCAGCGCGCTGCTCAGTAATTTCCGCTTGGGTACATTCGCGGTCCTCATAAGTATCCTCGTCGAAACAGTCCGAGGGTGAGAATTCCTCGTCATCGCTATCAGAAAGCGAACCGGGGCTTAGCGCGAAAAAGAAGACCTCCCCATTATAGATGTATGTGAAGCTGTTATCGTTGCCGAGGATCAGAGTTGAATCGAACTTGCCCGGCGTCACGAAACACCCGGTCAGCAAAAGAGACAACGCCGCAAGCAGCGCTGTTGCTGCGTTTCGTGCGGTAGAACCAGAATCCAGCATGTATGTCTCCGTGTTTTCAGTCCGGTGTTCGCGTCGCGATTGCGTACAAAGCAATAGCAGTAGCGTTGGAAACGTTAAGGCTTTCCATCGCGCTGCTGATTGGCAGGCGGGCCACATTATCGCAGTGAGCTGCGATATTCTGGCGCATTCCGTC
>JAHDDJ010000267.1 GCA_020629385.1 Erythrobacter sp. | reverse complement strand
GCCTCGGCGAGCAGCGACACGGCGGCGTTCATGCCGGTTTCGAACACATCGCGGGTGCTAGTCAATTTGGCATATTTGCCGTCGTGACGCAGATATGGGCCATAGCGACCAATCGCTGCTTCGATCTCTTTCCCGGTTTCGGGATGTTCGCCCACAATGCGCGGCAGGTCGAGTAGCTTGATGGCCCATTCCAGATCGAAATCGTCGAGGTCCTTGGGGATGGAAGCGCGTTTGGCTTCCTTGCCCTCGCCCATTTGCACATAGGGTCCGAAACGACCTGACTTGCGTTCGATGGGAAGATCGGTTTCAGGATGGTTGCCCAGCACTGCGTCTTCGGCAGCATCCTCGCCATCGGCACCCGGCTGGGCGAAGCGGCGGGTGAATTTGCATTCCGGATAGTTGGCGCAGGCAACGAACGCGCCGTAGCGACCACCGCGCAGCGCAAGACGGCCATTCTCGCGGCCTTCCTTCTCGCAAAGCGGGCAGAAACGCGGGTCTTTGCCATCTTCGCGTTCGGGGAAGAGGTAGTCGGACAGATATTCGTCCAGCACCTCGGTCACTTCGGAAGGTTTACGCTCCATCACCTCATCGGTCTTGGGCTTGAAGTCCTTCCAGAACTTGCTCAGCAGATCCTTATATTCCTCGCGCCCGTCAGACACGACATCAAGCTCGTCTTCCATCCCGGCGGTGAATTCATAAGCGACATAGCGTTCAAAAAAACGTTCGAGGAATGATGTGAGCAAACGCCCGCTTTCCTCTGCAAAGAAACGGTTTTTCTCCATCCGCACATAATCGCGGTCGCGCAGGGTCTGGATGGTGGAAGCGTAGGTAGAGGGGCGGCCGATGCCCAGCTCTTCCAGCCGCTTGACCAGCGATGCTTCGGAAAAGCGGGGGGGTGGCTGGGTGAAGTGCTGGTTGGCCTCGACAGCCTTTTTCGCCGGAGCATCACCCTTGTGCATGACGGGCAGCAGATTGTCGTCATCATCCTGACTGTCATCGCGGCCTTCTTCATAGACGGCGAGGAAGCCCGGAAACTTCACGACCTGACCGGTGGCGCGAAGCTCGTGCAATCCAGCGGGATCGCGCAAGGTCACTGTGGTGCGCTCAAGGCTGGCGGCCTGCATCTGGCTTGCCATCGCACGTTTGAAGATCAGGCTGTACAGCTTGGCTTCATCGCCGGAACTGGCTTTGGCTTGGGTGAAATTGGTTGGCCGGATCGCCTCGTGCGCTTCCTGCGCATTTTTCGCCTTGGTCGAATAATGGCGCGGCTTTTCAGGCAAATAATGCCCGTCATAGCGCTCCGCGATTGCCTTGCGGCAAGCGGAAATGGCGCTGCCATCCATCTGCACACCGTCGGTACGCATGTAGGTGATCAGACCTGCCTCATAGAGCTTCTGCGCACAGCGCATCGTGTGGCTGGCGTTGAAGCCCAGCTTGCGCGCGGCCTCTTGCTGCAAGGTCGAGGTGGTGAACGGCGGCGACGGATTGCGTTTGAGCGGTTTTGTCTCGATGTCCTCGATTTTGAACGGCGCGTTCTCGATCTTCTGCTTGGCTTCAAGCGCGACGCCTTCCTTGCCGAGCGAGAGCTTCTCCAGCTTCTTGCCGTCATATTTGACCAGACGCGCATCAAAAGGCGTGCCGTCCTGCTCCATCTTGGCGACAATCGACCAATATTCGTCCGGCCTGAACGCTTCGATCTCACGCTCGCGGTCAACGATCAGACGCAAGGCAACCGACTGCACGCGCCCTGCACTCTTCGCGCCGGGGAGCTTGCGCCACAAAACCGGCGAGAGCGTGAAACCGAACAGATAGTCCAGCGCACGGCGCGCCAGATAGGCATCGATCAGATCGGTATCGAGTTCACGCGGTCTGCCCATCGCCTCGGTAACGGCAGCTTTGGTGATCGCGTTGAACGTCACACGGTCGACCGCTTTGGGCAGCGCCTTGCGCTTTTTCAGCAGTTCCTGAACATGCCAGCTGATCGCCTCACCCTCTCGGTCAGGGTCGGTCGCGAGGATCAGACGGTCGGCCTTTTTGGCGGCGTCCGCGATTTCCTTGAAGCGGCTCTGCTTGTCGCGATAGAGTTCCCAGTCCATCGCGAAGTCTTCATCCGGACGCACGCTGCCGTCCTTGGGCGGCAAGTCACGGACGTGGCCGTAGGAAGCGAGAACCTTGAAGTCCTTGCCGAGGTAATTTTCGATGGTCTTCGCCTTGGCCGGCGATTCAACAATAACAAGCTGCATGGAAAAAGTGACGGTCCCTCATTGGCAGCAGAGCTGAACCCTGCTGCGCCCTTACGTGTGCGTATACGCGCGAAGGTGGGGACGCGCCACCATTTCCGTCAAGCCTCTTATTTTGAGCGCTGCTTCGTCTGGAAATCGGCCGGCAAGATGCACTTGCCTGCATCATACTTTCCAACACTGCGGATGATTTCGTCTTTTTCCGGTTCGATCCGGCGGCCTGAAATCTGGCTGTCGATTACCCGGCGCAACAGCGTGTCGAGCCGCGTCACCAGATAGCAGTCGATTGCAGGTTTCGCATGCGGATTGCCGATCCCGCTATCGTCGGTCAGGAAGGTGTAGCGTGACTGGGTGGAGGCCGCCATGGCGCGCATCAGATACTCGGCCATATCCGCAACGCCCGAAGCGCCAACAGGAACGATATGCACGCGTTCGGCCCGCAAATGCTCAGCGGCGCGCCAGGTCATCTCGACATCCCCGTCATGCGGGGGCGCGTCAGCCACCAGCAGCAGCGACTTCACTGCATCCTCGCGCCAGTCCTGATTGGCTGCACGGATGAGCGCATCCTGCATGGCTTCGGGATAGTCCCCGCCACCATTGGCGCTTTGCTGGGCAATCAACGCTTTGGCTTTCGCCATATCGCTGCCGAAGGGGAACGTCCGGGTGACGAATTCATCGCCCTTGTCGCGGTAGAATGTGAAACCTACGCGGATATCGAGATCACGGTGCCGCGCGTTCAACGCATCGACAATGGCGGTAAGTTCGGACTGGAGATAACGCAACTCGTCCGACATCGAGCCGGTCACATCGACCACCAGCGCAAGATCGAGCTTGCGAACCGCATC
>JAHDDJ010000017.1 GCA_020629385.1 Erythrobacter sp. | reverse complement strand
GCACCGCGTTACCTGCGGAATGACGTTCAACGAACACTGCACGCGATAACTCGACCGTATTCTGCGCGAACGCAGCAGTGCCAATGGTGGCCGCGGCCAATCCTGCGATGATTCCCTTGAGCACCATATCCCCCGTCAAAACAGAACGGGTTCGCAGTGGCAGAGAGAGGAAAAAATATGGTTAATGAGGTGGTCAGTGCCGCAACCGGAACGGGAATTTCGGGTCAATTTGAGGATATGTGAAACGATCGTGAAAATTGCGAAAATTCTGCGTTGACAGCTTCGGGAAGCTGCCCTAACTGCGCCTCTCCCAAGCGACGCTTGTGGGCAGATTGCCCAGCAGCATTACGGGGGTGTAGCTCAGTTGGTTAGAGCGCCGGCCTGTCACGCCGGAGGTCGCGAGTTCAAGTCTCGTCACTCTCGCCACTGCTTTTTGGCAGTGCAGTCTTGGCTAATTCTCGAAAATTTGGTGCTTATTCGTCTTGCGTTTCGTCGGACTTTGCCGACCATTTGCCTGTTTCCATCCAGATCAGGAAACGGCGAAGAGGCAGAAGCCAGACTAGGCCGAAGAAGAGATAGATCACGGTTTGCACCAAGGCGTGCCACCCGCCGATCAATTCTGGCAAATAGCGGGCCAGAACAATGCCATAAATGGTCAGGCCGATCAGAAGGCCGAGTATTCCCAATGGGATTCGTGCAGTGGGTTCTTCGCGCATCAGAATGGTCCGTACATGCGTGTTGGTGTCACTATTGCGGCAAGCGGCATGTCGTGATTCTCGGTAGGAACAGTATCAACCAGCTGACAATCCCAACCCATACCAATGGCCATTGTTCCGGGATGATCCGCCAGCCAGCGGTCATAATGCCCGCCGCCTTGACCCAGACGTGAACCCCTTTCGTCAAATGCGAGAAGCGGCACAAAGAGAACATCCGGGATCAGCGCGGTTGCGTCGGCAGCTGGTTGCATGAGGCCGTAGCCACCTTTTTCAAGGTCGGTGTCGCCAAACGGATCGGTGTAGGCAGCAAACTGCATGGTGCTGTCAGGTCCGTCAAAACGGGGCAGGGCTATCGTGAAATTTTCTTCCGAGAAAAAGCGCGCATAGCCGTGGGCCGGCGCCTCGTGCTGGGCTGCGTGATACAGTCCAATCACAGCGCCTTCGGGTATCATAGCTAACAAGGGCGCGGGTGGGCGCTTGAACAGCAATGCGCGAACCGTTTCGGGAATAGAATCGGCATGTTCACGCCGGGCTGATCGCATCTGTGTACGCAGTGTCGCCTTGTCGATCATAGAGGCCACGTCCTTATTTCATGGTGCTGGACGGAAGGAAGAGTGGCGGAACCACCATGGGTCGTTCTCCGGGAAATCCGCCGACGCCTAAAACGTCAGGTGGGCGCCATATGCACCAAGGCCCTGTGCGAAACATTACCTTGGGCAGGGACAGCTCCCTTGGATTGCTTATAGCCTCAGGGATGTTCTGCGGCGCGTGCCGGGCAGTCCCGCCAATGCCTATCTAGGTGCTTGCCGCCTTGCTCTCAAGCTTATCCGCACAAGTTTCGAGCAAATCGGCGAATCTTTCCAATGCGGGGGCAAGATCCGGATCGTCAGTTGAGGTTCCTGCGGAGACCGGGAAAGCACCAGCCGCGGGCGTCTTCGCAGCAGCAGCTTTCAACTCGTCAATGTGATCATTGGCTTTCTGGAGCAACAAATCCTTGTTCTCGATCTGCGCGGCGAGCCCGTCGCGTTCACGAGCAAGCTCTGCCACTTGCGCAGCCAGCTTCTCCTGCTCGTCTGTCGCTGTCTGTGCCTGTTCGCGTCTTTGCTCCAATTCGGAGCGCAGATCATCGACTTCTGCCGAATGTCGCTGATGCGCGGACTGTAGACCGTCCAGTTCTTGCTCCAAACGGGCTACAGTCAGAGTCAATTCGTCCCTCTGACCGATAGCCAGTTTAGCTTCGTGACTGCTTTCCTTGAGCGAAGTTATCTTTGCTTCAAGCTCGGCCTGCCTGGCAGAGGCGGCCATTCTGGCTTCATGCAGCTCATCGGCGATCAGCAACCCACCGAAAACAAGGTTCTGCGATTCTTGTGAGGCGAGGTTACCGCCCAATTCCTGCAATTTTGCGTCGATCTGCGAGCCAAGCATAGCGACATGCGGTTCTTCGCCTTCTGCGCAGGCGACCGTGTATTCGCGCCCCGCGATGGTCAGTGTGACTTCGCTCATCGGTCAAGCTCCGCAATCAGTTCGTCGAGCTCGTGCAGTGTGCTGTTCACCGTTTCCTGCAGGGTTTCATGCTTTTCCACCAAGGCTGACACCGCAGGTGGGCTCGCTTTAGTGGACCCGTTTTGCTGTGGTGCAGGAGCATCAGCAATATCGGCGATGCGCGCCAATGCGGCTTCAATGCGCTGTATGGCAGTTTCTGTGCGGTTCTCGCTCATGGTGTGAAATTACCGCAAATAACGCTCTGGCGCAAAGGCTTGAGGTGCTGAGTTGACAGTTTCACACAGCTTTGAAGAAATTTTCCGAAATTGCCAGAATTCCGGGAAATTTGAGTGGAACGGCGCGGTCGTGTTCTTGACCTTCACCTGCCTGTCCGCGAAGGCGATGGCGCATACCGAATCGTAGTGGTTCGCACTGACAAAAACATATCCGGCAGGAGCTTCCCGAATGAGCCTCGATCCGTCCCGCATGGCACCTATGGCCAATGCCATCCGCGCCCTTTCGATGGACGCTGTCCAGGCAGCCAATTCGGGGCATCCCGGAATGCCGATGGGTATGGCAGACGTTGCGACGGTTCTGTGGTCGAAATATCTGAAATTTGATCCGTCGGCACCCGATTGGGCTGATCGCGATCGTTTTGTCCTGTCGGCCGGGCATGGATCAATGCTGATCTATTCGCTGCTTCATCTCAGCGGCTATGCTGCCCCGACGATGGATGACATCCGCAATTTCCGTCAGCTTGGCTATCCCTGCGCTGGCCACCCGGAGAACTTCTTGCTCGACGGTGTCGAATGCACAACCGGTCCGCTGGGGCAGGGCGTCGCCATGGCTGTCGGCATGGCCATTGCCGAGCGCCAGCTAAACGCGCATTTCGGCGATGATCTGGTCAATCACCGCACCTGGGCGATTGCCGGTGACGGATGCCTGATGGAAGGTATCAATCACGAAGCGATTGGTCTTGCCGGGCACCTCAAGCTTGGCCAGCTGATTGTCCTGTGGGATGACAACAACATCACCATTGATGGCACCGCAGATCTTTCGACAAGCGAGGATGTTAAGGCGCGCCATGTTTCTGCGGGCTGGCACGTGGTCAGCTGCGACGGCCATGACGTCGCGGACATCAGCCGCGCTATAGAAGAAGCGATGGCGGATGACCGTCCTTCGCTGGTCGCTTGCAAAACGATCATCGGGAAGGGTGCGCCCAACAAGCAAGGCACCTCCGCCACGCATGGCGCGCCGCTTGGGCCGGATGAAATCGCTGCTGCTCGCGAAATGCTGGGTTGGGATTATGAACCATTCGTGGTTCCCGACGATGTCACTGCTGACTGGAAAGCTACTGGCGAACGGGGGCGAGATGCCCATGGTGCCTGGCTCAGCCGTCTGGATGCATCGGACAAGAAATCCGAATTCGAGGCGCGCATGAGTGGCGTGGCTGACCTTGCCGGTCCTGCTATTCAGGATCATATTCGTGCTCTCGCAGCGGAGCCGCAGAAAGTCGCGACGCGCAAGGCGTCCGAAATGGCTCTTGGTCCGCTGACCGAAAAGCTGCCGCAAATGATTGGCGGATCGGCGGATCTGACCGGTTCGAACAACACCAAAACGCCCAGCACCGCGCCGTTCAACGCTGATGATTATTCCGGCCGATACATGTATTACGGCATCCGCGAATTCGGAATGGCCGCCGCGATGAACGGCATGGCGCTGCATGGCGGGGTTGTTCCCTATGGCGGCACCTTCCTGATCTTCAGCGACTATTGCCGCAACGCGATTCGTCTTTCGGCTCTTCAGGAAACGGGCACGATCTACGTCATGACGCATGACAGTATCGGTTTGGGCGAGGATGGTCCTACCCACCAGCCGGTGGAGCAGGTGATGAGCCTGCGTTTGATGCCCAATTTGAATGTCTACCGTCCGTGCGACACGATCGAGACGGCTGAATGTTGGGCGCTGTCATTGCAGACTGAGGGGACGCCGTCAGTTCATGCGCTCTCACGTCAGGGCCTGCCGCAATTGCGCGGGGAAGGCGATGCGGACTGGACGCCGGAAAGTAACCGCTCTGCCAAGGGCGCCTATCGCCTGAAATCTGCGGTCGCAGATCGCAAAGTCGTGCTGATCGCGACAGGTTCCGAAGTGCATCTGGCGGTCAATGTGGCCGCAACACTGGAAGAACAGGGCATTGGCGCTGACGTTGTATCCATGCCGTGTGCCGAGCTGTTCGACGCGCAGGATGCGGGTTACAAAGCTGATATTCTTCCGGCAGATGCACTGAAGGTCTCTATTGAGGCGGGAAGCACGCTAGGCTGGGAACGCTATACCGGTACTGACGGTATCAATATCGGACTGGATCGCTTCGGGGCATCGGCCCCGGCGGGCGATCTTTTTGAAAAATTCGGATTTACTGTGGACGCTATTGTTCCGCAGATCACCAATAAACTCAACGGTTAAGCAGGAGTTCTTTCATGGCGACTAAGGTTGCAATCAACGGTTTCGGGCGCATCGGTCGTCTGGTGGCTCGCGCAATTCTGGAGCGTGACGATCACGATCTGGACCTCGTTTCGATCAACGATCTGGCCGACACCAAATCGAACGCGCTGTTGTTCCAGTATGACAGTACGCATGGCCGCTTTCCCGGTACGGTCGAGGTTGGTGACAATGCCATCATCGTGAACGGCAAGTCGATCGCTGTCACTTCAGAGCGTGATCCCGGCAATCTGCCACATGGCGAGCAGGGGATTGATATTGTTCTGGAATGCACCGGATTCTTCCAGTCTCACGAAGCGGCCGAGCCACACCTCAAGGCTGGGGCCAAACGTGTGCTTATCTCGGCTCCTGCCAAGAATGTGACAGCGACGGTGGTTTACGGCGTGAACCACGACATCCTGACGTCAGACGACGTCATTGTGTCGAACGCCAGCTGCACCACCAACTGTCTGTCGCCGGTTGCCAAGGTGCTCAACGATCTGGTGGGTATCGAGCGTGGTTTCATGACCACCATCCACAGCTACACCAACGATCAGCGTATGCTCGACCAGATGCATGGCGATATGCGCCGTGCCCGTGGCGGTGCGCAGAATATGATCCCGACAACGACCGGCGCTGCCCGTGCGGTCGGTCTGGTGCTGCCTGAACTGGCTGGCAAGCTGGACGGATCTTCGGTGCGCGTACCTACGCCCAATGTTTCGCTGGTTGATCTGGTGTTTACGCCTGGTCGCGACACAACTGCTGAAGAGCTAAATGCAGCTTTGAAAGCGGCAGCCGAAGGTCCGATGAAAGGTGTTCTCGATTATACAGACCAACCATTGGTTTCGAGTGACTTCAACCACTATCCTGCCAGCTCGACCATCGACAGCCTCGAAACATCGGTCATGGAAGGCAAGCTGTGCCGCGTTGTCAGCTGGTATGACAATGAGTGGGGCTTCTCCAACCGCATGATCGACACCGCCGGTGTCATGGCCGGATTGCTCTAAGGGGCACGATGATGAGCAACTTTCGCACTCTCGACGATCTTGGCGATGTAACCGGCAAAGTTGCCTTGGTTCGTGTCGATCTGAACCTGCCGATGAACGGTGGTTCGGTAACAGACACAACTCGCGTACAAGCCGCTGCACCGACCATTCTCGAGCTTGCCGATGCGGGTGCGAAAGTCTTGCTTCTGGCCCATTTTGGTCGTCCCAAGGGAGAGCGCAACTCGACCATGTCGGTCAGCATGACGCTCGACGCGGTCGAAGATGTGCTGGGCCGTGAAGTTATGTTCATTCCCGAAGTGCAAGGCCCGGTCGTCGAACAGTCGATTGGCATCCTGCGCAATGGCGATATCGGCTTGCTGGAAAACACCCGCTTCTGGGCGGGTGAAGAAGCCAATGACGCCGATTTTGCCAAAGGTATCGCTGCGCATGGCGATTTCTATGTGAATGACGCATTCTCTGCCGCCCACCGTGCTCATGCGAGTACGCATGGAATCGCAAAGCTTTTGCCGGCCTATGCCGGGCGGGCGATGGAGAAAGAGCTGAAAGCGCTTGAATCTGCGCTTGAAAATCCGGAGCAACCGGTGGCTGCTGTGGTCGGCGGGGCAAAAGTGTCTTCCAAACTGGCCGTACTCGAGAATCTGGTGGGCAAGGTCCAGCACCTGATTATCGGTGGGGGAATGGCCAACACCTTCCTCGCGGCGCGCGGGGTCGATGTCGGCAAGTCGCTATGCGAGCATGACCTGACCGATACCGCCAATGCGATCATGGACAAGGCCGATCATGCAGGATGCACCGTCCACCTCCCTTACGACGTCGTTGTGGCCAAGGAATTTGCCGCAAACCCTGCCAGCTTGCGCGTCTGCAACGTCCATGAAGTCGCGGAAGACGAAATGATCCTGGACGTCGGTCCGCAGGCGGTTGAGGCGCTGGGCGATGTTCTGAAAACCTGCAATACGCTGGTCTGGAACGGCCCGATGGGGGCATTCGAGACAGAGCCATTCGACGAAGCCACAGTGGCTTTGGCAAAAACGGCAGCCGCCCTCAGCAAGGGCGAATCGCTGATTTCGGTTGCAGGCGGCGGTGATACTGTCGCGGCTCTCAATCATGCAGGTGCTGCAGGTGATTTCACCTATATCTCAACTGCTGGCGGCGCATTCCTCGAATGGATGGAAGGCAAGGTTCTGCCGGGCGTCGATGCTTTGAAAGCATAGGGAATGGCGGAAACGCGCCACCTTTTCTCCACACCGCTAGCCGTAGACTCGCTCGCCAGCGAAGAAGGCATGCAGATGCTTCGCGATGCGGTGGCTGCCGAGCAAGCGCGTGATAGTGCTGGTGTGCAGATTTCCAACATAAATGGCTGGCACTCCAATACGCGGATGCTGGAATGGGGCGGCGAAGCTGCCAAAGCGCTTGCGTATAAGGCCATGCAAATGGCCGATGCGCATACGGTGGATTCCAAATCACCGCAGAAAACCCGTTATGGCTGGATTCCGGAAATGTGGGCCAATGTCAGCGGCAAGGGCGCCGCGAACCAGTACCACACGCATCCTGGAAGTTTCTGGTCAGTCGTGGCCTATCTCGATGATGGCTATAATGGCGATGATGATCCGAAACTTGGCGGGGAGTTGCAATTGCAAGATCCGCGTATGCCGATGATCCGGATGACCGCACCCGATTTACGGATATTGGGCGCTGACAAGAAGCCTCAGGCGACAGAACCGTCAATCCGCCCGCGGACCGGGATGATCGTCATGTTCCCCAGCTGGTTGCAACATGCTGTCAGGCCATTTCATGGCGAGGGCACACGAATTTCGATTGCAATCAACCTTGTGCCAGGGCTCAGCGCAGAATTTAACTAGTCGGAAAACTGCGCAGAACGGTTGGCCAAGGTTGCGAAGTCGCAGGCCTCTGGCTACAGGCGCGCCAACACTTTGCTGCATTCGTATGCATTAACGGAGCTTTACCCGATGAATACCGCCGAAATGACTGCCAAAATTGCCGAAGGTAACGGCTTTATCGCTGCATTGGACCAAAGCGGTGGATCCACACCAAAGGCATTGCGTGCCTACGGCGTAGGTGATGACGAATGGTCGGGCGATGATGAAATGTTTGCCCGCATCCACGAAATGCGCAGCAGGGTCATCACCTCGCCATGTTTTGGCGGCGGCAAAGTTATCGGTGCTATTCTGTTTGAAAAAACCATGGACGGCGAAGTCGATGGCAAGCCGACACCCGATGCCTTGAAAGAGCGCGGGGTTGTTCCGTTCCTGAAAGTCGACAAAGGCCTCGCCGAAGAGGAAAACGGGGTTCAACTGATGAACCCCAATCCGGGGCTCGATGCGCTTCTCGAAAAGGGCAAGGCCAAGGGCATGTTCGGCACCAAAATGCGTTCGGTGATCAACAGTGCCAATGCCGAGGGTATTGCTGCCAACGTCGCGCAACAGTTTGAAGTTGGTAAGCAAATTCTGGCTCACGGCCTGATGCCGATCATTGAACCGGAAGTCTCGATCGGCGCACCCGACCGTGCGGCAGCCGAAGAAATTCTGCTCGAGGAAATCAAAAAGCATCTCGATGCACTGCCTGAAGGTCAGCAAGTCATGCTGAAACTGACAATTCCGACCAAGCCCAACCTATACAAGCCTCTGGTCGATCATCCGGCAACGTTGCGCGTTGTGGCATTGTCGGGCGGGTTTACCCGCGAAGAAGCGTGCGAGGAATTGGCGGCAAACACCGGGATGATCGCCAGCTTCAGCCGCGCTTTGCTCGAAGAATTGCGCGCGCAAATGGATGACGGCCAGTTCGACGACGCTCTTGGCGAAGCGATCAACCACATCCAGCGCGCTTCTGTTGCAGGCTGACCCGCAATCTTGACGCTTGGCGGGCCGTCAAAGCCCGTCTAAGCGGCGGATATGTCTGATACCGCAATACCGACCCAGCTATATCTGATCTCACCGCTCGATGTGGGGGGAGATTTTCCGGCGCGCCTTGAGCGTGCGCTTGATGCAGGCCCGGTTGCGGCGTTCCAGTTCCGCGTGAAGGGACTGGATCAGCATGAGGCTGCGGCGCTTGCAAAGCCGCTCCAAGCAATCTGTGCAGAACGTGAGGTCGCCTTTATCATCAACGATAGCGTGCCTTTGGCAAAGCGTTTGGGCGCTGATGGCGTACATTTGGGGCAAGGCGACGGTGACATTCGCGAAGCACGTGAAGAGCTTGGCCGGGATGTCCAGATTGGCGTAACGTGTCATGCAAGCCGTCATCTCGCTATGGAGGCAGGAGAGCAGGGTGCCGATTATGTGGCATTCGGTGCGTTTTTCCCAAGCTCAACCAAAGAGACCGAACATCAGGCTGATACCGATCTGTTGGAATTCTGGTCCGGGCTATTCGAAATTCCGAGCGTCGCCATTGGCGGGATTACTCCTGAGAATTGCGCGCCTTTGGTAGAGGCCGGTGCCGATTTCCTCGCCGTGTCCGGTGCGGTCTGGAATGGAGATGAAGTCGCTGCGATCAAGGCCTTTGCCGACAGGCTTGGTTAGGTTGCGACAGACAAATGTGCTAGAATTAGGACATGGCCATGACGTTTCTTGATCGCACTATCACTATTCTAGCTACCGCAACATTGACTTCCGCGGTGTGGATTGTCGCAGGGGGCAGCCTGATCGAAATGGCCGATAGCGAGAGCCAGCGCGATGTTACACGCCCTGCGGAGGCTGTGCCGAGTCCGGAACCGACAGTTCCTGAACCTGCCGAAGTGGCTGATAATTTGGCAAAAGCTGATCCGCGCGCCGCTTTGCTGGACAAGGACGAGGCCAGCCAGCCAGCAGCCAGCGAAACGCGTGAATTGATGATCCCGGTTCTCAATGTGCGGGCCAGCGATCTGACGGATACATTCAGTTCAGCGAATGGCGAGGGGAAAGCCTTGCATGAAGCGCTCGACATCATGGCGCCGGTTGGGACCAGTGTTCGGGCGGCATCGCCCGGCACGGTCGAGAAACTGTTTACGTCTGATGCAGGCGGCCTGACAATCTACGTGCGTTCCGCAGATCGCAAGACTATCCATTACTACGCCCATCTCGGCGAATATGCAGACGGTTTGAAGGAAGGGCAGCGCATCCGACGGGGCCAGAGACTCGGGACAGTCGGGGTAAGTGGCAATGCATCGCCCGATACACCGCATCTGCACTTCGCGATTTTACGCACTACGGAAAGTGCGGAGTGGTGGGAGCCAGCCAGCGCCGTAAACCCGTATCCGCTGTTTACAGCGCAGTAGCTTCTAAAGTCTTCCGGGTTGACGCACGCAGCGGATGCGGCCCGGTTTTCCGGCATCGTCGATCCATCGCAATGTGGCATTGCCCGAACGTGTGAACCGCATGCCTTTCATGGGCCCGCGAGTGAAGGTTACATTCTTTCCGGTTAGCAAATATGTCCCTGACCCGTCTGCCGTATGATAGGTCGAGCCATTGCCAATGGTGAAATTCTTGCCCGGCAAGACTACCCAGGCTGCGCCTGCAGCATCACCGGGTTCCGAGCAAACATAATTACCCAGTGGCAGCGTCCCCAGCTTTCCAGGTGTTGCCGCCAGAGGTGTTACGCCAATGGTCGCCACTATCGTCGCGAGTTTCAATGCTGTGTGCTTCACCCTGTGCTATCCTTGGTGTGGGCCCGGTGGCTATAATGTGAGCCATCTTGCCGCATGCTGACTGCTCCGCTAAAGGCCCCACATAAAGCGCTCCCGAGCGGGGCGCAAATCCCCAGCATAAGGCTCTTTGAACCATGAAGATCAGCGGCGTGGACATCCGTCCCGGCAACATCATCGAATATGAAGGCGGCATCTGGAAAGTCGCCAAAATCCAGCATACGCAGCCCGGCAAGGGTGGTGCCTATATGCAGGTCGAGATGAAAAACCTGCAGGATGGCCGGAAAACCAATGTGCGCTTCCGCAGCGCGGATACGGTCGAGAAAGTTCGTCTCGATACCAAGGAATTCCAGTATCTGTACGAAGATGGCGCTTTGCTGGTGTTCATGGATGGTGACACGTACGAGCAGATCAATCTCGAAGCCGATCTTCTCGGCGATGCGAAAGACTTCTTGCAAGATGGAATGCAGGTAACTCTGGAACTCTGGGAAGAGAAGCCGATCAGCGTTGCTTTGCCGGACCAGATCGAAGCCGAAATCGTCGAGGCTGACGCCGTAGTAAAGGGGCAAACCGCGTCTTCCAGCTACAAGCCTGCTGTGCTCGACAATGGTGTCCGGGTCATGGTTCCGCCGCATATTGAAAGCGGTACGCGGATCATCGTCGATACCTATGAGCGCACCTATGTCGGGAAGGCCAGCTAAGCATCATGGCAGCAGTTTCCGGTCTTATCCGCGTTATGGAGCGCGCAGCGCGTAAAGCGGGTCACCGCTTGCGCCGCGACTTTGGCGAAGTGGAACATCTTCAGGTCAGCCGCAAGGGGCCTGCAGATTTCGTTTCCAAAGCCGATATGCGTTCCGAGCGTACTTTGTATGACGAGCTCCTCGCTGCGCGCCCCGACTGGGGATTCGTGCTCGAGGAAGCGGGCATTATCGAAGGTTCACCCGATATGCCGCGCTGGATTATCGACCCGCTCGATGGCACCAGCAACTTTCTACACGGCATCCCGCATTTTGGTATCTCCATTGCGGCGCAAGAACCAAAGCCCGGGGGACAAGGCTGGGGCGATGTTATCGCTGCTGTGATCTACAATCCCGTAACTGACGAAACATTCTGGGCCGAGAAAACACGCGGCGCTTGGCTTCATGACGCGCGCCTTCGCGTCTCGGCACGTCGCAACTTGTCAGACGCGCTTATCGCAACGGGTGTCCCGTTTCAGGGTCATGGCGATTTCGCCGAGTGGACCAAGATATTCAGCGCCATAGGTCCGCAGGTTGCCGGGATTCGTCGCTTTGGTGCTGCATCGCTCGACCTCGCTTGGTTGGCTGCAGGTCGGTATGACGGCTTCTGGGAAAGCGGCCTGAACGATTGGGATACGGCAGCTGGATGTTTGCTGGTGCGCGAAGCTGGCGGTTTCGTGAGCGATTATCGCGGTCGATCAGAGCCCATCCATTCCAAGCAGATTCTTGCGGCAAATGACGCGCTGCACTCGAAGATGCACAAGCTTCTGGCCGGCGCGCTCAAGAAATAAGCTAGCCGGAGGCAAATGGATGCTTGAAGCGTTGCGCGGCTCTCGCTAAGCGCTTCGCTCTGCTTTTGCAGGCGTGCCCCTGTGGTGGAATTGGTAGACGCGCTCGACTCAAAATCGAGTTCCGAAAGGAGTGTCCGTTCGAGTCGGACCAGGGGCACCATTTCCCGCTTTTTCTGGAATGAACCTCCGGGCCTCGCAGCGCGACTGTGATTTGTATCACAAAGCTATGATCTGCTATCCGTTAGGTGATGGGGACGTTGCATAGGGAGGAGTGGGCTCATGCTACCGGCCATCGAAGCTGTTCAACAGCATTATGCACCTGAAAAGGGCTATAAATACGCTACTGATGCGAAGCTGCGATCTGACCAGAGACGGCTAGCTTCGCTTGTCGGCACAATTGCAATTAGCTTGCCGATTGCCATCGGAATTCTTGGGTACTGGTTCGGGAATTTCCGGTCCTCCATCAGCATGTATTATTACGAGGTTTATCTGGCGGGCGACATCTTCGTCGGATTTCTGGTGTTCATTGGTGCGCTCATGACAGTCTATCGCGGTTGGGCCGGATCTGTTGCGTGGTTGGCCACGATTGCCGGATTGTTATCATGCGCGGTCGCGTTTTTTCCTGCGCGGGGATGGATCAGTGACGAACCGCGTTGGGAATTTCTGAACGGGCTTTCGCCGGCCATCCACGGGTTTGCGGCTCTGTTCCTTTTCCTTATCCTCGCGTTTTTCTGTTTGTTCATTTTTACGGACATCAATGACACGCAGCACCGCGATGCGCGTAAGAAAATCCAGTCCAGCAAGATGCTGCGCAACCGTATTTATAAGATTTCCGGTTGGTCAATTTTGCTGGCGATTGCTGCAATTTTTGTTGGCTATTCAATCGACAGGGTCTGGGCTGAATCCGTCAATCTTGTCTATTGGGCGGAGTTTGTCGCGCTGATTGCCTTTGGAATTTCATGGCTCACGCATGGCCGCGTCTTCTACAAGGTCGATGCGGTCATGGACGAGAAAGACAAGCAGGCAGCCCGCGATATGGCAGCCGCAGGCTGAGCTAATCCACCTCGATTGCAATCTTGATCACACCTTCATCGCGGCTATCGAACAGTTTATAGGCGTCTGCACCTTCAGACAATTTGAAACTGTGCGAGAACATATCCGGTGTCTTGATCCGGCCTTGCCGGACAAGCGGAACCAGATGCGGCCAGGTTTCCTGAACCTGACAAATGCCGCCGCGCACAGTGATGTTCTTGAACATGATAAGTTGCATGGACAGCATATCCTGTGGTTGCGGTATGCCGATGAAAGACGCCGTTCCGCCGCGTGCGGTTAGTGGCAAAACAGCGGCAATCGCACCAGATGCGCCAGACGCTTCGAAAACCGATTGCGCGCCGGCTCCTTGGGTTTGTTCAAGGACTTTGGCGACGGCATCCTCATTCGGATCCAGCGCGATTGCGCCTAGTTTCTCGGCCATATCTCGGCGCGATTTGACCGGATCGATCGCAAATACCTCCGACGCCCCCAGAATGAATGCCAGTTCCACTCCGATCAGGCCGATTGGACCAAGGCCGACCACCGCGACCGTCCCTCCCGGCTGCACGTCGCTGCGGGTAATACCGAAATAGGCGGTTGTCATGGCATCGGTGAGGAGCAGAGCCTGTTCGTCGCTGAACGCGCCTTCGGTTGCCAGCAATGTGGTATCCGCATTGGGAATGCAGACATATTCTGCCTGTCCGCCTTGCAATGAAGGGCCAATGCCGAATGCTGTAGAGACGCGGCATTTCAGAGGTTTGCCCGTCAGGCACGCTGCGCATTGCCCACAACCGGTCCCTCCTGCAGACAGCACCTGGTCACCCGCTTTGAAGGTATGAACATCGCGGCCCGTCTCCACGACCTCGCCGATAAACTCGTGGCCGGTACAGAAGGTGGGGCTGTCGGCTCCGTATTCGGTCTTACCAATCGTGTCGCCGTGATACATGTGCAAGTCGGACCCGCAAATCGAGCATTTGCTTACCTTCAGGATAGCACTGTTCGGTGATCGCAATTCGGGGTCGGGATAGGTTTCGTAGCGAATGTCCCGCGGCCCGTGAAACACCAAAGCTTTCATGAATTTCTCTCCCGTCACCTGCTCGGGTCAGTACCACACGTGTTCACGGAGTCTATCGCTACACCCACCCCAACGCCATCTGCATAATTTCGCTTGTAATTCTGCGGCGCAGATGGGATTCAAGCATGCAGATGTCTTCACTTCCATCCTTCCACGCTATCGCCGCGATGATTGTCACCATCGCCATGTTCGTTGGTTTCGCTCGGGGCCGTCTTTCGACAGAGATAGTCTCGCTTCTGACAATTGCTGTAATTGCAGTCGGGCTATATTTCTTCCCACTTGAAGGAACAGCACCAACTGATGGCCTTCAACTCGCCTTTAGCGGGTTCGGGCATTACGCGCTGATTACGATTTGCGCGCTCATGATCATGGGACGCGGACTTGTGGTCACAGGCGCTTTGGAGCCTGCCGCTCGCTTCCTTGAAGGGGTGTTCAAAATCAATCTCCAGCTTGGCTTGCTGGTCTCGCTGCTGATAGCGTTCGGCTTGTCCATGGCGGTCAATGACACACCCGTTCTGGTGCTGTTGCTGCCGATCTTTGTCGCCTTGGCCAACCGTGGGGCCTTGCCCGCGTCCAAAACACTGATCCCGCTCAATGCAGCCGTCTTGATCGGCGGCATGGCGACGACAATCGGTACCTCGACCAACATTCTGGTTGTTTCGATTGCAGTTGACCTCGGCATGGAGCCGATGAGCGTGTTTCATTATACGCCGATTGTGTTGATCGCAGCCTTGGTGGCTTTGCCGTATCTATGGCTGGTGATGCCGCGTTTGCTCGGTGACAACCGTGTCGAGTCCCAGGAAACAGTACGGCGCTTTCATACACGCCTGCGGATTGGTTCTAACTCGTCAATGATCGGGCAGGAACTCTCGGCCGTCACTCCGACTTTGCCTGAAGATATCAAATTTCACGACATACTCACTGGCCCTATCGAGCAGCAGCAGCGGTTGCGGATTTCCGGCACGCATGAGGCGCTGGAAGATGCGATGCGTACGCTCAGCGCAGAGGTCGCGCCAACATGGGTGATTGACCGGATAAAGCGCCGCTCGGTTGAAATTGGGCAGGATGTAACAGTCGTCGAGATGACGGTTACGCCGGATTCGCGCCTGATTTCGCGGACCCTCCCGACGTCGGGCATTGCCGATCTATACGGTGTTGCTGTGCTGGGTATCCATCGCCCAGAACGCCTGCTCGGCAATGTGGACCAGTATAGCGATGGCGGCGATCTGCGCATTTCGGAAGGCGACGTGCTGCTTGTTATGGGGCTTCCCGACGACCTGCAGGAATTCTCCCGCGCCGACAGTCTTTTGACGCTCGATGGTGCTCGCGAGCTGCCGCGCAAATCAAAGGCATGGCTTGCCGCAGGCATCATGTTTGGATCGGTATTCACCGCTTCGATCGGTCTTTTCCCTATCGCCATCTCGGCGCTGGCCGGTGCGATTCTGATGTTTGTCACGGGCTGTGTGAAGTTTGACCGGGTGGGAAGGGCGCTGTCTGCCAAGGTCATAGTACTGGTCGCGGCCAGTATCGCGATTGGCCGGATCATCCTCGAAAGCGGCGCGGCGGCGTGGTTGGGTGAGATTATGTCTATCGGATTGGGGCAATTGCCGCCCGCCATGGTGCTGGCAGCGATCATGCTATTCGTGACCTTGCTCACGAATTTTGCATCCAACGCAACGGCTGCAACTGTGGGTACCCCGATTGCATTCAGTATTGCCGATCAACTTGGTCTCAATCCTGAGCCATTGATCCTTGCTGTGCTGTTCGGATGTAATCTGTGTTACGCAACACCGATTGCTTATCAGACCAATATGCTGATCATGTCAGAGGGCAGTTACGAGTTTAAGGACTATATCCGCACGGGCGTGCCGCTGGTGATCCTGATGGTGACCACGCTCTCTATCCTGCTGGTGATGTCTTACGGAATGTGAAAATAGGGCGCTGTGCGAAGCGCAATGAGGGGGAAATGGAATGTTGAAGAAGCTGTTGCTGGCAAGTGCTGCCTTCGCTGTTACGGTGGTTCCGGCCAATGCCAATGATCTGCGCACAGCCATCGCGGAAGATATGCCCGATCTCATGGAGCTCTATCGCGACCTTCACGCCAATCCCGAGTTAAGTTTTCAGGAGGTTGAGACCGCTGCAAAACTTGCCAAGCGAGCACGGGCACTTGGATTTGAAGTGACCGAACAAGTTGGCAAGACCGGCGTGGTCGCGGTCATGCGCAACGGCGACGGCCCTACCGTCATGTTGCGCGCCGATATGGACGGGCTGCCGCTGGTCGAGAAGACTGGGCTGCCTTTCGCCTCCAAGCGTACAGCCATTCCCGCATCGGGTGTTGAAACCGGTGTGATGCATGCTTGCGGCCATGACACACACATGACCGCGTGGATCAGCGCCGCGCAGCTCTTGTCTGAGCGCAAGGATCAGTGGTCCGGCACTCTGGTGATGATCCTGCAACCGGCAGAAGAGTTGGGAGAGGGCGCCCTCGCTATGCTGGAAGACGGGCTCTACACACGGTTTCCGAAGCCAGATTATGTACTTGGTTTCCACGATGCCGCGCAGTTTCCGGCCGGGATGATCGGCTATTCGCCTGGTTATGCGCTGGCGAATGTCGATAGCGTCGATATTACCGTGCCCGGAATTGGTGGCCACGGTGCCTATCCGCATACAACGAAGGATCCGGTGGTGCTGGCCAGCGCCATTGTGATGAAACTGCAAACTCTGGTGAGCCGCGAAAGCAGCCCTCTAGACCCGGCAGTCGTGACAGTCGGCAGTTTCCATGCCGGTTACAAACACAACATCATCTCGGACGAGGCCAAGTTGCAATTGACGGTCCGGTCCTATTCCGATGAATCGCGTCAACTTTTACTCGACGGAATCAAGCGCATTGCCCGTGGAGAGGCAATTGCGGCCGGTATGCCTGAAGACAGGATGCCAACCGTAACCGTGCAGGATCCGTATACGCCCTCTACCTATAACACTCCGGAATTCACCGAGAGCGTTATGGCAGGCTTGAAAACACGCTTTGGAGACGAGCGTGTTATGAAGGTGCCGTCGGTTATGGGTGGCGAAGATTTTGGTCAGTTCTATCGCGCCGATCCGGACAATATTGAGTCGCTGATTTTCTGGGTCGGCGGCGTACCGCAGGACCAGTTTGACAAGGCTCAAGCGGGCGAGGGCGAGTTGCCGTCATTGCACAGCCCGTTCTGGGCTCCGGATGCTGAAAAGGTGGTCGGTACAGCTGCCGAAGCCATGGTCGCAACCACGCTTGATCTGCTCAAACCGGAATAGGTTAGAAATCCGAATTTTCGGTTGAGCCGGAGCGTCGGCGGCTTGCTTGCGTCGCATTGGTGATTGCCTCGCGGCGTTCTTCAATGCTCGAGCCGTTGTTGAGCCTTTTGATGATAGCTGCCCGTTGTTCCGGCGTCATTTCGCGGAATTCTTCCATGGTCAGGCCGATTTGCGCCAACCGGCGTGCATCAATGCGGCTGACCCTGTCCAAGGATTGGACAGAAGCGAGGCTGCTATCGAATCCACCACCGCCGTCGAGCGAGCTGCTGCTATCACGATAGAAGCCGTCCAGGTTCGCTCCGCCGCCAGCGTTCGGGTTCTTGATGATCAGCGTAGGGCCTTTGGGTTTTTCAGGCTCATACTCTGCAACTGCCTGTGCTGTTTCGGCGACAGCTTCGCGTTTCTCACCATCGGCTAGCAGAGCAATACCGCCGGTCAACGCAACCGTTACGATCGCGAAGTGCTTATACATTTTCGCGTCAAAGGCGATGATGGGTTCGTGGCGTGCCATGCGGCGTCAATACTACCCACGCGTTAACCACAGCATGGCGTTTATGGTTGATCAAACCTTACCGCCATAAATGACGGCCGCCGGAGCAGGGAACTCCGACGGCCGTTTCTCCTCCCCAGGAGATGGTAAGCTTGGGTTTTAGCTGTAGGTGCCGAGGCGGTGATGCAAGGCGTTGATTTTGGCGAGTTCCTCGCGGTCATCAGTCGTCTTTGCATGGCTTGCCAGAGCAGTGCGTAGCAGTTTGAAGTCGGCTGTCGAAAGCAGGGCCCGTGCCCGACCCGGTTCCGATGTTTTGGTTGCAGTGTCTGTCATTTTCTTTCTCCTCAGTTCGGCGCTCTTATGCTGCAGCGAACTGGTTCATAGTGTTGTCCTTGCCGCCCGCTTTCAGAGCGGCTTCACCGGCAAAGCTTTCCTTGTGATCATCGCCGATGTCCGAACCGGCCATGTTCTGGTGCTTCACGCAGGCGATGCCTTGGCGGATTTCTTCGCGCTGGACGTTTTTGACGTAACCCAGCATGCCCTGATCGCCGAAATACTCCTTGGCGAGATTGTCGGTGCTCAGTGCCGCCGTGTGATAAGTCGGCAGAGTGATCAGGTGGTGGAAGATACCGGCCTGCGCCGCTGCATCCTTCTGGAAAGTCCGGATGCGTTCGTCAGCCTCGATGGCCAGCTCGGTTCCGTCGTAGTCCACGCTCATTAGCTTGGCACGATCAAAGGCAGACACATTTTTGCCGGCCTCTTCCCAGGCATCATAAACCTGTTGGCGGAAGTTGAGCGTCCAGTTGAAGCTTGGCGAGTTGTTATACACCAGCTTGGCGTTGGGAACGACTTCGCGGATGCGGTCAACCATGCCGCCGATCTGGCCGATATGCGGCTTCTCGGTCTCGATCCAGAGCAGGTCAGCACCGTTCTGGAGCGAGGTTATGCAGTCGAGGACGCAGCGGTCTTCGCCAGTGCCAGCGCGGAACTGGTAGAGGTTCGATGGTAGGCGCTTCGGGCGAAGCAGCTTGCCCTCGCGGCTAAGGAAGACATCGCCGTTCTTGATGTTGGCCGGATCAACCTCTTCGCAATCGAGGAAGCTGTTGTACTGATCACCCAGATCGCCTTCTTCCTTGGTGACAGCGATCTGCTTCGTCAGACCAGCGCCGAGCGAGTCGGTACGGGCAACGATGATGCCGTCTTCAACGCCGAGTTCCAGAAACGCATAACGAATTGCGCGGATTTTCTGCAGGAAGTCTTCGTGTGGAACAGTAACTTTGCCGTCCTGGTGACCGCATTGTTTCTCGTCAGATACCTGGTTCTCGATCTGCAGCGCACATGCACCAGCCTCGATCATTTTCTTGGCGAGAAGGTAAGTGGCTTCGGCGTTGCCGAAACCGGCGTCGATATCGGCAATGATCGGAACAACATGCGTTT